>JAJBVF010000133.1 GCA_020859965.1 Clostridiales bacterium | reverse complement strand
ATGCAATGAAATACATTATTATTGCACTTATGTAGCATATTGGCATACACGAGGATTACAGGAAAAGGAAAGGAGAAAGAAATGACACGCGGAAAAATACAATTCATAGACAGGGATTGGAAAGTGTACAGTACCATAGAATTCAATGGAGATATGTATCCTTCCGGGCACGGCCATGAAATAATTACACATTTTAGGAATGGCGGATTCGGAAATAAAGATGATTTTGAAAAATATGTCTTGGATTTTGATGAAAGAAATTTTGGCTACAATGATTCCGGTTACGGATTGACCACATTACTTGGTACATATGTGGGCTCTCCAGACTTTGTCTTTAATGAGTATTATACAGATTATCTGTATATAGTGAATGAAAGCGAAAAAGAGATTATATTATCCAGCAAAGAAGACAGGGAATCTCCGGAAACAGAGATCATGCTTCCTGCAGGAAAACTGGCAGTTGTACGTTTTTATGCTGTGAAGGAAATAGTATCCCGAGAACATATCGTATCGAAAGAATTGCCACGGGCCGAAGATATCAGGAATCTTCTCGATGCATTGCATCTGTTTTCCGATGGTCTTGATAAGTTGCAGAAGGTGATTACAGACTATAGCGAACATCTGAACAGATGAGTAATAGTTGAAATTTGTGAGTAAAACCCTATTTCGAACCGGTTTTTTGAGGTGCTGATAGGATTCCTTTACAGATTTTGACGATAATATGAAAAACAGCACATGCAATTCCATTTCGGAATAAATAAAAGCCAAAATGGAATTGCCCGTGTGTGTTACGAAAAATATAATAATAAATATAACCGGAACAGGATAAGAACAGGAGACCGTTTGTGAAGTACAAAGTGATAATTGCGGATGACGAGCCGAAGATCATTCAACTGATCCATCAGCTGGGGCACTGGCAGGAACTGAGTATTGAAATCGTGGATGAGTGCCGCAACGGAGCAGAGGCTCTGGAGAGCATTGTAAAGAACCGGCCGGACTTTGTCCTGTCGGATATTCAGATGCCGGTCTATGACGGAATCGAGCTTATACGGCGGGTACGGGACGCGAATGTGGACCCGCTTTTTGTGCTGATCAGCGGGTATCGTCATTTTGAATATGCCAGAAGTGCGATTCAGCTGAATGTCATGGATTATCTGCTGAAACCGATTGATGAAAAGCAGTTGAATGATACACTGAAGACAGTATGTGCGCGTATCGATGAACGGAATCATCTGGCGGAGCAGAGCAAGACTCTTTATGTGCTGCAGGAAAATCAGAACAGAAAGGCGCTGGAACGTTTCTGGGCAAAGCTGCTTTATCGGGATGGGACGGTGGACGATGCCTGCTTTTCCTCAGAAGAGAGCTGCAATCGGGCGTTTCATACAGAATTTGAAGCCGGATGGTATCAGATGTTCTGCGTTTTTTCCAGCCTGAGCGCGATTCTGGAGAAATCGGATGCAATGGGTAATGGAAGGCTGGAGGTTTACATCCGGGAGAGCTTTCCGGAATATGTCCGGTATTATGGCAACAACACTTATATGGGGTATGTTCTCATAGTAAACTATCCGGAGGAAAAGAAAAATGAGATCCGGCAGGCAATCCTGGCTCTCTACTATAAGATCCGTGATCTGCGGGAAATATACGGGGACATTCGTCTGAGCATCGGCTGCAGCCGGATCAGTCGATCCATCTCTGATATCTATACGGCTTTTGATGAGGCGCACAGCGCGGAATGGGGACGACTGGTGCTGACGCGCAATGGGGTGCTGGATTATGATCAGATTGCACAGCTTCCGGGATTTTCGATGGAGGAATTGATCACGCGGGAGGAGATCCAGACGCTGCTTGATTGCCTGCGTTATTTGCGTTCGGAGGAGCTGAGCGACCTGATGGAACGGATTTATCAGAGAGCGGTGCGTCTGAACAGCCGAAATCCCAGAGATATGATGAAGAGCTTTTTTCAGCTGCAGAAAGAGATTATTTTCTGCTTCGAGGATACGGAACGGCAGACGCGAATGCAGGAAGATATCTATTACTCGTATTTGAACGCGCGCAATTTTCAGCAGGTCATTCGTAATCTCTACCTTGCATGTCAGAAGTATGTGGAGGAAGAGCAGAAAAAGCTGAAAGAGAAAATGGGGAAACCGATTCAGCTGGCAGTCCATTATGTGCGGGAGAATTATGCGCTCCAGATTTCGCTGGAGGATGTCGCCAGAGCCGGGAATGTTTCGCCGAGTTATATGAGTAAGCTTTTCAAAAGTGAGATGCAGATCGGGTTTAATGAGTTTCTGACGCAGGTGCGTCTGGAGGAATCAGAAAAGCTTCTGGAAAATACAAATCTGACCGTACGGGAAATCGCTGCGCAGGTGGGATATCCGGATGAAAAGTATTACTCAAAGCTTTTTAAAAAGAACACTGGAATCAAGCCAACGGATTATCGAAGAATATACAGTGGATGAATACGCAAAAGCAGAACAGCCGTATGCGGATGGAAAAGAACAATGGATGGTTAGGAGTACGAAATGGACGGAACAAAGATCGGGATGACGGTGGTCATTGTGGTTCTGCTGATTCTTCTGATTCTGGCAGGTGTAAAGCTGTATCGCCAGAAGAAACTGATCGTATTTCTTACCGCGCAGGAAAGACGAAAAAAAACGCAGGATCGGATCCCCTGGGAATCCGGGGAGACGGAGGAGCTGCGGCTCTTGCGTAAGCGGATGGAGCTTTCGACGCTGCAGGAACAGATCAATCCTCATTTTCTGTATAATACACTGGACAGCATTCGAAGCCGTGCACTGATGGACGGACAGACGGAAATCGCGCAGATGACGGAAATTCTGTCGCGTTTTTTCCGGTACTGTATCAGCAATAATGACAGGCTGGTGCGGGTGCGCGAAGAACTGAATCACATTCAGGACTACTATTACATTCAGAAATACCGGTTTGAGGATAAACTGGATATGCGGATTGAAGTGGAGACGGATGAGATTTATGATTACTATCTGCCGAAGATGACCCTGCAGCCGCTTGTTGAGAACGCGATGATTCACGGCCTGGAAAAGAGTGCGAAAAAGGGCAGGATCGATCTTCATATTTTCCTTGCCAATGAGAGACTGGTGATTCTGGTTTCCGATAATGGAGTGGGCATGAGTCCGGAACAGCTGGCAGCTCTGAACGAGAGAATGAGTGGACAGCTGTATGAGGCAGGACGGAAAGGAAGCAGGCATACGGGGATAGCCCTTAACAATGTGAATGCGCGTCTGAAGCTGACGTTTGGCGAGGACAGCGGGATTCACTATCGCTCGATGGAGGGAGAAGGTACGGACGCTGTGGTCACCATGCCGGTGGTGGATGTGTTTGCGCGTGTGCGCTATGAGGAGAAATCACAGGTCTGATAAAAAACGCGGTTTGGCGGGCTGCCATTCGGGTTGTGGCTGCTGATCGCAATACTTATGGAATCATACAGGTGCGGGTGATCGAATATGAGAGAGTTGCTTCGGATTGTTCATGGCTGCCTCGAGGATGTGGGCGGGGATGAATTGCGCGACTACAATGTGGAGATCTATGAGGGAGATATTTTATATATTCAGGGAGTCGAGGACAGTGGAATCCGGACTCTGGCGAAGGTGTTTGCGGGAGACTGCGCGTTAAAAGACGGCAGTCTTTTTCTGAATGGGAAAAAAGTGGAGGATTATGACCGGAACACTGCTTTTTATTACCGGATTTATACCATCACTGCGGAACGGGACCTTGTGGGAAGCATGAGTGTAGCGGAAAATCTGGAAGCAGTGCGCCATTTGCCCTTTCCACCGCATCTCTATGATCGGAAAAAGGCGGAACACAGGGTAAATGAGTATCTGAAGAAAGAACAGGTGGATATCCGGGCAGAGGAGGAGTTGTGGCTGCTAAGCCAGACAGAGCGAAAAAAGCTGAGCATTCTGAAAGCAAATATGCATGGGGCACGCCTGATCATTCTGGATGCTACGCATGGTTTCTATGAGGGAAAAGAGGCGGAAGAGATCTGTGAACTGATCCGGCGGGCAAATACGGAAGGAATCACATTTGTCATTCTCTCCAGATGTTATACACCGTTTGCGGAGATCGCGAATCGGATCCAGATTTTGGCAGGCGGAATCGATTTGAAGGAGTGGGGACGGATTGATGAACGGATTCGTGGGTGTCTGCGGCGCCCGGCAGGGGGAACTGCTGCGGCAGACATGGCGGGAAGAGAACGCTCGTTTCTGGGTATCTATGACTATGAGTGGGAGATGGAGGATGGAATCTGGTATTACCTCTCTTTTATGCGCAGACAGAATCCGCTTTTCTGGGACAGGGAAGTACAGGCACATATCCCGGAACCGGGGTGCAGCTTTTGCATAGATACGGCAGTGATACCGATCAACAGCGGTGAGAATCTTGTCAGCAATCTGGACATTGCGGATAATCTGCTTCTTCCGATACCGTTACGCGCCGGACGAGGCCCGGTCAGAGTCATTCGTCCGGATATACGCAGGAATATTGTGGAAAAATTTTATCGGACGATTGGGATTGAACCGGACAAAACACACGTAAGTGATCTTGACCGGATACAGAGAAAAATCCTTTCCATCTATCGGTGGGAGCTGGCACGTCCCGGGATTATGATACTGGAGAGTCCATACAGCGGCCTGACGCTGGAAGAAGTGAGGACATTGCGCACTTACCTTCAGGAAATGGTAAAAAGAGGAATCCGTATTCTGTATTTTTCAAAGACGCCGGAAGATATGAGAGAGGACTGTGAAAAGGTGATTCTGACGCAAAATGGTAAAAATGCAAAAATCGCCACCTTTTCACATTTTTTTCCACCTCTTGGGAGCGGAAAAATCTGATAAGGTATCAGTATCTGTAGATTCAGAAAGAAAAGAACGGAGGAAATGATCTATGAAAAGAAAATTGATGGCACTGCTGATGGCGGGCTGCATGGCATTGGGATGCCTGGGAAGCTTCACGACCGCGATGGCAGAAGAAGAAACAGAAACCGAGAGTGTAGCAGAAGAAGTAGCGGATGCAGTAGAAGCAGAAGGCGAAGATCTGACCGGAAAGAAAGTCGGATTTTCCGCTCTGATGATGTCTTCAGAGTTCTTTACCGATATGTCAAACCAGATGGAAGAATATTTCACCGGATATGGTATGGAATATGAAGTGGCGGACGCGAACGGCAATGCACAGACACAGATTCAGACCGTTGAGAATTTTGTTTCTATGGGAATGGATTACATTATCTGTTTTGTAGTAGATGCGTCATCTATTTCTGATTCTCTGGTAAAGGCAAGAGAAGAAGGCGCTTTTATCATCGTGATCGGAACTGTTCTGGATAATGCAGATGCATATGATGTCTGCATCAACATCAGCCAGAAGGAATCCGGGCAGGTAGAAGCACAGCTTGCGGCGGCATGGATTGAAGAGACATTCCCGGATGCAGAGGATGGTTCCATTAAGGTTGGTCTTCTGACAAACTCTGAGAATGAGGATGCGGTAGCAAGATGCGACGGTCTGCGTGAGATTGAGGAATACACCTCCAAAGCAGCTATCGTAGAAGAGCATGAGACGACACAGGCAGAAGGCGCGGCAGCGGCTCAGAGCTACGCAGAGATGATGCTGATGAACAATGAAGATCTGAAAGTGATCCTGACCTATGGTACGGACCAGGGACAGGGCGCGAATGAAGCAGCGATGGCAGCAGGTATCAATACAGATGAATTTGCGGTATTCACAGTCGACACGGCTGAGTTTATCCGTGAGAAGATCAGAGCTTCTGTAGATGGAGAATCCGTGATTCGCGGTACCGTAATGCTTGGTGAAGGTACACCAATGACCTGCTACAAGCTGATGGACGGCTCCTGGTCTGACCGCGTGGTTGACAAGGTTTATTCTGAACGCTGCATCGAGATCACTCCGGATACGATCGATGAGTATTATCCGGACGACTGATGAGAAATCGTCGGGATCTGTAGAAGACCGGAATTTGAAAATCGCTTCGGAGGAAGAGGTGAGTGTGTTCCGGCTCTTCTGTAAAAAATGAGGATAATAATGACAGGAATGGGCTGCTGCGTTATGCAGCGGCCCATTTCAACAGAAAGGATATCTTATGGCAAAAGTACTGGAAGTAAAAAATGTGACCAAAACATA
>JAJBVF010000235.1 GCA_020859965.1 Clostridiales bacterium | reverse complement strand
GAGCAGAGGTCAATGGCAGATACTGGCTGACCGGATCGCAGAAATTTTCTATGATGAAAGGCGTCTCCGAGTCGCTGGCCGGGCGGGTGGCAGTGTTTGATTTGTCGGGTCTTTCTGCGGCAGAGCTTGAGGGGCGTCCTGCGCAGCTGTTTCATCCATCGCTGGATTCGCTGCGTGCGCGCAGCCAGAATAGTGCACCGAAAAATATCCACCAGGTTTTTGAACAGATTTTCCGCGGCGGAATGCCGAAGCTGGCTGCGGCCGATATGGACCGGGAACGCTACTATATGGACTATGTGAATACCTATCTTGAGCGGGACATCCGTGATCTTGCCCAGGTTAGCAAGCTGAGCGCTTTTTATGATTTTCTGGTATTTATGGCTGCCAGGACGTCCGGCGAGCTGCGCTATGATGAGATTGCAAACGCGATTGGAGTATCTGCACCGACCGCCAGAGCCTGGGTTTCCATACTGGAACAGTCGGGCGTTATTTATATTCTCAGACCCTATTTTTCGAATGTGACCAGCCGGCTGGTAAAGACCCCCAAGGTATATTTTCTGGATACCGGACTTGCGGCGTATCTTTGCAGGTGGCCTACCGCGCAGACTCTGGAAAGCGGAGCGATGGACGGCGCTTTTTTTGAGACCTGGGTGGTTTCAGAGATTGTAAAAAGCTACTATAATGCGGGGAAACGTCCGGATTTATATTATTATCGTGATGTGGATAAAAAAGAACTGGATCTTTTGATCCACGAAGGAAATAAGCTGTATCCGATAGAGATTAAAAAAAGCAAAGCCCCGGCTCACCCGGATAAAAATTTTAAGGTACTGGAAAAATTTCATATGGATGTACAGCCCGGCATTATTTTGTGTATGTGTGATGAGATTTTGCCTTACAACAGACAGACCTGGCTGGTGCCGGTGTCTGTGCTGTAGAATATGATGGACTTTTGGTGCCTGTTTTCCTGACCAGTACACTGTACAAAACAGATAATTTCAAAAATTTAAAGCAGTCAATATCAAAAATGCAATACGAATAGCATCAAAAATACAGAACAACCAGCCTCAAAAATGCAAAACAAATAACATCAAAAACACAGAACAGATAACCTCAAAATTGATTGACAGTCCGGATATAATCAGTTTCGGGAGGAAGAATACGAAAGGAAGACCAGATCTATGAAATACGATTTCACATCGATTATCGATCGCCGCGGCTTTGACGCCACAGCCATTGAGGGCATTGGACACAAACGCTGGGGAAGTGAGCCGGATGCGCCGAAAGAAGGCTTTGATCCGATCTCTATGTGGGTGGCGGATATGAATTTTGCAACCTGCCCAGCCATACCAAAAGCAATTATAAAACGTGCGGAGCACCCGCTCTTTGGCTATTTCTTTCCGAGAGAGGAGTACTATCAGAGCATTATTGACTGGCGTACGAAGAGAGATGGCTTTGTGGGACTTGAGAAAGAATACATTGGTTACGAAAATGGCGTTCATGGCTGTATTTCGAGTGCAGTCAAGACATTTTCAGTTCCCGGAGACAAAATCTTACTTCACAGCCCCACGTATGTAGGTTTTATAGGCGATATGGAACTGCTTGGCCGCACGCCTGTCTACAGTCCTTTAGTATTGGATGAAAATGGCATCTGGCGCATGGACTATGAGGACATGGAGAAAAAAATCAGAGAGAACAACGTTCATCTGGTGATCTTCTGCTCGCCGCACAATCCGGCCGGCCGTGTATGGGAGCGCTGGGAGCTGGAAAAGGCGATGAAGATCTTTGAAGAGAATGAGTGCCTTGTGATCAGTGATGAGATCTGGGCGGATATCACCTATACCGGGCATAAACACATCCCGACGCTGATGGTGAACGACTGGGCCAGAGAGCATACGGTTGCGATCTACGCACCCAGCAAGACGTTTAATCTGGCAGGTTTGGTCGGCAGCTACCATATTATTTACAATAAATATCTGCGTGACCGTGTATGTGCTCAAAGCGGTTCTACCAACTACAACGAGATGAATGTTCTGAGCATGCATGCATTGCTGGGAGCCTATTCTGAGGAAGGAACCGAATGGGTCAGTGAGCTTCTCCAGGTGCTGGAAGGGAATTGCCGCTATGCGTACGAACATATCCGGGATTGTTATGAGGGCGTGCATGCCGCAATGCCGCAGGGAACTTATATGCTTTTCCTGGATCTGACCGAGAATTGTAAACGTACGGGCCGCACACAGGATGAAATACTTAAAGCTGGCTGGGATGTAGGGGTAAGCTGGCAGGAAGGCCGCGGTTTCCGGGGACCCTGTCATATCCGGATGAATGTGGCTTCTCCTTTTTCACGGATACAGGAAGCGTTTGCCCGTCTGGATGAGTACGTATTTCATGTTTAAAAAGATTGCAGCTGTTTTGCGGCTAAAGCCGCACCCGGCTCGCGCAGGCGGATAGGGGAGAAAGGCGTTCCCCTATCCGATTGGTGCGCATTCTTTTTACATCAGCTTGCGGAACAGTGCCTTGAAGTCTTCAATGCTTGCGTCCTTCGGGTTGCCCGGTGCGCATGCGTCTGCAGCTGCGGATTCTGCGAGGAAGTCGAGATCTTCTTCCTTCAGCTTCTCCAGCTTGGTCGGGATGCCTACGTCTACGGACAGCTGACGCACTGCATCGATGGCTGCCTGACGATAGGTCGGCTGATCCATTCCGGTGGTGTCTACGCCCATTGCTTCCGCGATGTATTTATACTTGTCGCCGGTGCATTCCTGGTTGTATTCCATTACGATCGGGAGCATCATTGCACATGCCACACCATGCGGGGTATCGTATACTGCGCCCAGAGTATGTGCCATGGAGTGTGCGATTCCAAGGCCAACGTTTGAGAATGCCATACCTGTGACAAACTGTCCGAGTGCCATGCCTTCTCTGCCTTCCGCTTCGTTCTGCACTGCCGCGCGGAGATTTGCGGAGATCAGCTTGATCGCTTCCAGGTTCAGGCAGTCAGCCAGCTCCCATGCAGCTTTTGTCGTATAGCCTTCGATCGCGTGTGTCAGAGCGTCCATACCGGTAGAAGCGGTCAGTCCCTTCGGCATGGTGGACATCATGTCCGGATCAACAATCGCGATATCCGGAATGTCGTTTACGTCTACGCAGACAAATTTACGCTTCTTCTCAACATCCGTGATTACATAGTTGATCGTCGCCTCTGCTGCGGTACCGGCCGTGGTCGGAACTGCGATGGTGAAGACGGTGCGGTTCTTTGTCGGGGCAACGCCTTCCAGAGAACGTACGTCTGCGAATTCCGGGTTGTTGATAATGATACCGATCGCTTTTCCGGTGTCCATAGAGGAACCGCCGCCGATCGTGATCATGTAGTCTGCGCCGGACTTTTTATAAGCCTCAACTCCGGACAGCACGTTTTCGATGGTGGGATTCGGCTTGATATCAGAATAAACTTCATAAGCCATTCCCTCTGCGTCCAGCAGGTCGGTGACTTTCTTTGTTACGTTGAACTTTACCAGATCCGGGTCAGAAGCGACAAATGCTTTCTGATATCCTTTGCTTTTGATGATTCCCGGGATTTCATTGATTGCTCCTTTTCCATGATAGGAAATTCCATTGAGTACAAAACGGTTTACCATAGTTTTTGCTCCTCTCTTTTACATAGTGCCTGTCCGAATCAGCGGATAGGTTGATTTGATGAGTACCTTATAGTGACGTATTGACTGTTCACCGGGCTTTCGAAAGCCTTGTCTGGCTCATTCTTCCCGGAGTATGTCCCAATTTGTTTATTCCCGCGAAGCAACGAGCTAAGTAGCTGGAGTCATAAGGAATCTGTCGGCTTTGCCGACACCTTGACACCTTATGACATAGCTTGCACGGATATTTGACTATGCTAAGAACTTCTCCGGCAGCGTTACTTTGAAATCCTTTGCCAGATGACGAAACTCGTCCGGCTGGATGGTCTGGCGTTTTGTGCCGCCGGTCATGGAGTATACCTTTACCAGAATTTCTGCGGATTTCTCAACAGTATGCATCAATCCAAAGGTCAGATCAAAGTCTTCCCCGGAGCAGAACATTCCGTGGTGTGCCCAGATGGCTACATCGTACTGCTTCATCAGCTCGGAGGTAGCTACTGCGATGTCTCTGCCCCCCGGCACCATCCATGGTACGACGCCAATGCCGTCCGGGAAAACGACTGGACATTCGGTAGCCATTTCCCACAGCTCGCGGGTAAATGTCTCATCTTTCAGCGGAAGAACGAAGGTCAGTGCGATCACATTTGCCGGATGCGCGTGGTAAATGACTCTGTGTGTGCCGCCGCTTGCGATCATTTTTACTTCATGGTTCATCAGGTGGGAAGGAAGCTCACTGGTCGGACGGCCTCCGTTTACCAGACCCCAGCAGATGCGGTAGTTTTCCCCAGCTTCGTCAATTTCGACAATTGCGAGTGTGTCCTCCGGATCAAGAATCACGTTGCGGAAATATTTTCCGCTTCCGGTCACCAGAAAATATTCTCCGGCAAGCTTCGGTACGGATGTGCCGATCGCTTTCCACTCACCCTCTGTACTCAGTTCATCTCTGACTTCTTCTACTTCCTCTTTCTTGATGCGGTAGCTTAAATTTCCGCCGTTCCGCTCATGCCATCCCTGCTCCCATCCGTCATTTGCCATGCGGATAAAACCTTGTACAAATTTAGCTTCTGTTACTTTCATGACGACTCCTTTCTCTGACCGGCGTATTCATTTTTATGAATGCGGTTCTGAATGAAAATGATTGCCTTTGTTACATTTTGTTGTATTTTCCAGAAGCAGCAGATCAATCAGGATTCCTGAGGCACTTATCTGCGATCTGTTGCTCTAGTGGCTGTAAAAGTGTTACGTGTAAAAAGTTTCTGATAGCAAAACTGACCCGAATCGGAATCCGGGATTACTGATATAATTTCACGCCGAAAGAATCATAAATACAATTCCTTGCTTCGGAAAGCGAACTCCATTCCCCGGCAGTAAGCATCTGTGCGGTCAGATTCCCGATCGCAGTGGCTTCTGTCGGCCCGGCGAGGACGGCTTTTCCGGTCATCCCGGCAATCAGCCGGTTCAGATAATCTGCGTTTGCTCCGCCGCCAACTACATGGATCGCGTCGCAGGTATTTCCGGTCATGGATTCGATTTCCTTTACTGTATCCCGGTAGCAGCAGGCGAGACTGCGGTAAATGACTCTTGCATAGTCGCCCGCGCTTTGCGGTATGGCCTGCCCGGATTCCCCGCAGACCTCCGCGATGGCATCTTTCATGGACGCCGGCGCAAGAAATCTGCCGTCATTGCAGTTTACGATAGAATCGATGGAACTTCCTTCTGCGAGGTCACAAAGCTCGGCAAAGGAATACTGGTCATGCAGCTCTTTTTTCAGCGACTGGATCATCCAGAGGCCCATGATGTTTTTAAGGTAGCGATAGCGGAACTGATATCCGCCTTCATTGGTGAAATTCAGTTCCCGGCTTTTCTCCGAGCAGTCCGGTTCCATCCGCTCTATTCCCAT
Organism: Clostridiales bacterium; assembly: GCA_020859965.1. Lineage (GTDB taxonomy): Bacteria > Bacillota > Clostridia > Lachnospirales > Lachnospiraceae > Choladousia. The sequence continues at coordinate 654 of JAJBVF010000235.1, read as the reverse complement.
CAGCGACCAGGTACCGGAGCTGATATAGACGGAAGAGAGGTCGTTTGATGGAACGGCGAGCACAGCGGAAGCTGTGTCGTGAGTACCCGGAAGCACTACCTGACAGTCAAATCCGACCTCGTTTTGTATTTCTTCGGTCAGATTTCCAAGGATGCTGCCTGCCGGGAGAATCTTCTGAAAAATCTGTTTCGGATAACCCAGCCGGTCGATCAGCTCGTAATCCCAGTCCTTTGCGGCCGGATTCAGGAGCTGTGTCGTCGATGCATTTGTGTATTCCGTGCATTTTTTTCCGGTAAGCAGAAAATGAAAATAGTCCGGAATCATCAGCATCGCGGCCGCTCTGGAAAGATCCTCCGGCTGCTGTTTTTTCACTGCCATGAGCTGGTAAATGGTGTTAAAAATCTGCTTCTGAATGCCGGTCCGCGCATAAAGCTCCTTCTCGTCAATCGCTTTGTAGACTTCCTGGTCCATCATTTCCGTGCGGCTGTCCCGGTAGCCGACCGCGTCCCCGATGACCTGATCGTTCTCATCCAGAAGAACGAAATCCACCGCCCAGGTGTCAATTCCCATGCTCACAGGAATTTTTCCAAGCTCTTTGCACTTTTTCATCCCGGTCTTGATTTCCTCAAACAGCTGACGGATATCCCAGCACAG
>JAJBVF010000350.1 GCA_020859965.1 Clostridiales bacterium | reverse complement strand
CAAAGAATCCATCCCACTCCCTCCTTTCTCTGCCGAACCTTATAGCATCAGGAGGCCGGCTTTTTTAAGTTATTTTTAAAATAAAGCAAAGCCAGTGGAATGAAAACAGACAAAAAAAGAACGATGCCCAAATTTCAGACACCGTTCCGTTTTTGACTAAATTCTTTCTTTTATGACAGATCCTTTTCTTTTTCGGCAAGCTCGGCAATCACCATCACACGCCGCATGTCAGCCGCCAGGTCTTCCTTCATCCCATGCTCCAGCCAGTCCAGCAGGATTCCTTCCAGCAGACATTTATCAACATTCTTTAAAAGACGCTGATCCTCCTCAGAAAGCTGCATCACATCCAGGCGGCTTCTTGACTGCCAGATATACTCTCTCACAATGTAATCACACAGAGTATCCAGATACTGCTGCAGAACAGCCCGATCCATGGAACGATAAATATGCAGGATTGCCTTTTTATTTTCCTGAAAAAGCTCCATCACCTGAGTCAGACCATCCATTATATCATCTGCCTCCAGATGGCTCTGCATAATCCGATCCATCTCTCTTTTCAGAGCATACTCCATGACATCACGGAGATCGCGGAAGTGATAATAAAAAGTATTGCGGTTAATCCCGCACTTCTCCACCACATCCTTCACCGTAATCTGGGAAAAGGGGCGTTCATTAAGCAGTTCTATCACCGCCTGTATAATGATTTCTTTTGTAAAACCAGCCATATAAAATACGCCTCATCGTTGCGGTTCATGCCATTACCTGTCGCACTGCAGCATACTGTAATCTCTGATATTTCTGTATGCAGAATACCCTGCGCCGAAGCATCTCTGTCAAAATTGTAACGATGATAACATATTTTTGAAAAAAAGTCTACACAGTTATTTGCATCCATTTTATCTTAAAAAATGAAAAAGGTTTCGCTTGATTTTTTCTCGCGTCTGTTCCATACTATGATACAAGATGACCGGACAGGGGAGCATCCTTCTCTCCTGTCCGAACAACGCGGAGCGCGTATGGATAAGGGAACATCTTTCTCCCCTATCCATTTGGCACGTGCTGCCTCCAGCGAAAGCTGGAATAATTCCTTACGCGAGCCCTGCGCATCATAAAATTACAGGAAACGGCATCGGTCATTTTCTTTTGCGCCGTGGCCAAGCGCCAGTGGCGCTTGTTTAGCAACATTCAAATTGATAATATAGGGAGGAATTATGGTTCAGAAATGGAATATTACAATCCCCGAACTGAGCGATGAAGAGCGCGGTGTATACGTGTATCTTCCGGAGTCTTATGAATATGAGCCCGACCGGCGCTATGGCGTGCTCTATATGTTTGACGGGCACAATGTTTTCTTTGACTCAGACGCTACCTATGGTAAATGCTGGGGCATGAAAGAATACATGGATCACATCGGTACGCAGCTGATCATCGCGGCCATTGAATGCACGCATGATCCGGACAACGGACGTCTGAAGGAATACACTCCTTTTCCATTCCAATCCCCCACACTCGGCAAGATTGAGGCAAAGGGCAGAATCACCATGGAATGGATGGTACATACCTTTAAAAAAGAAATCGACCAACGCTACCGTACGCTGCCCGGCCGCGAACATACTTTTATCGCCGGCAGCTCAATGGGCGGCCTGATGAGCCTGTATGCGCTTCTGGAATACAGTGAATGGTTCTCCCGCGCGGCAGCGCTCTCTCCCTCCATCTGGGTTGCTCCGGATCGTCTCACGCAGATGGTGAAAAATGCCGCCATTCCGTCAGACTGTGTACTTTACATGGATTACGGCGAAAAGGAACTGGAAGGTCATAAAAATATGCGGCGCTTCTTTGCCCGTGTCACTTCAAAGCTGATGAAGAAGGGGGTTCTGGTCAACAGCCGCCTGATTCCGGGCGGGACACACTGCGAGGCCAGTTGGGAGCGGCAGATTCCGTTTTTCATGAATACACTGCTGTACGATGGTATAAGGGACACGATGTCATGAAATAGTGCACTTGCCTTCCGAAGCCATTTTCCAAAGAAAAGAGGTTTTATATTACCATGCATACACAATATTACTGTCAGGACAGTCCTGCTCTCGGCCGACAGATCGAGTATAAGGTGTACGGCCATAAAGGACGTCCTGTACTCTTTATCCCCTGCCAGGACGGACGGTTTTACGATTTTGAAAACTTTCACATGGCGGATACCTGGGCGCCGTGGATCGACAGCGGCAAGGTCATGGTTTGCGCAATCGACACCATCGATGCAGAGACATGGTCAAACCCCGGCGGTGACCCGCGCTGGCGCATCTGCCGGTATGAGCAGTGGATCCGCTCGATCACAGACGAGATCATCCCGTTTCTGCGGCAGCTTGCCAACGAATGCAATGGCTGGACCGGCCATCCGGATGTGATGGCATTCGGATGCAGCCTCGGCGCCACGCATGCAGCCAACCTGTATTTCCGCCGTCCCGATCTGTTTGACGGTCTTCTGGCACTCAGCGGAATCTACTCCGCCGAATATGGTTTCGGTGCCTATATGGACGATCTCGTTTACAAAAATTCTCCGACCCATTATCTCGGAGGAATGCCCAAGGATCACCCGTATATCACACTCTACAATCAGAAAAAAGCGGTGATCTGCAGCGGACAGGGGCCCTGGGAAATGCCGGATTCCACGCGAAATCTGCAGCGAATCTTGGAGGACAAAGGAATTCACGCCTGGGTCGACCTGTGGGGAATGGACTGCAGCCATGACTGGTACTGGTGGTACAAACAGGTGGAATACTTTGTTCCCTATCTGCTGGGGGAGAAATAAACATACCGCCCGGCATCTTTATTATACAAAGGAAAGAGGAAAATTAAATGCAGAACTTTATTTTTATCTCACCGAACTTCCCGGCAAATTACTGGCATTTCTGCCGGGAGTTGAAAAAGAACGGGCTCAACGTACTCGGCATCGGCGATCAGCCCTATGATGAGCTCTCCACCGATCTGAAAGACAGCCTGAATGAGTATTTCAAGGTCAGCAATCTGGAAAACGATGACGAAGTTTATCGTGCGGTCGCATTCCTCACCTGGAAACACGGCCGCATTGACTGGTTGGAATCCAATAACGAATACTGGCTGGAGCGCGACGCGAAGCTGCGCACAGACTTTAATATCAGGAGCGGCTTTCAGGCAGAAGACATTCCGCGCATCAAATTCAAATCGCGAATGAAGGAATATTACCGCAAGGCCGGTATCCCGGTCGCGCGTTATCACATGGTCGATACGCTGGAAGGCTGTCTCGCCTTCGCTGATGAGGTCGGCTATCCGGTCGTTGCCAAGCCGGACAACGGAGTAGGCGCCTCCCATACCTTCAAGCTGGAAAATGCCGCTTCGATTCAGCAGTTCTTTGACGTAAAATGGCCGAATACCACCTACATCATGGAAGAATTTGTCCAGGGAGAAGTCAATTCCTACGACGCAATCATCGATTCCCACGGTGAGCCGATGTTTGAGACAGGAAACATCACGCCGACCTCCATCATGGATATCGTAAACAAAGAGGACAATTCCCTGTTCTATATCCTGAAAAACCTCCCGGAAGATACACGCGCCGCGGGACGGGCCACCATAAAAAGCTTCGGCGTCAAAAGCCGTTTTGTCCACTTTGAGTTTTTCCGTCTGCAGGCGGACCAGGAAGGTCTAGGGAAAAAGGGCGACCTCGTCGCATTGGAAGTTAACATGCGCCCAAGCGGCGGCGTGACTCCGGATATGATTGATTTCGCACACAGCACAGACGTCTATAAAATCTGGGCGGACATGATCGCTTTTGATCGTTCCACCATGCCGATTGGAGATCACTCCTACTGCGCGTTTGCCGGACGTCGGGACGGCAGAGATTTTCTCATGTCGAACGATGACATTCTGCAAAAATATGGTTCCCACATAAAGATGGCAGAACGCATCCCCGATGCACTCTCCAGTGCGATGGGCAACCAGCTGTACGTGGCTGTTTTCGACTCCCAGAAAGAAATGAAAGCATTTTATGATGATATTTTGAAGTGCAGAGAAAAATAATATCGCACCTTTTGTTTACACTCAGATATTCAGCGACAAACACATAGAGCCACGCCATGCGTGACTCTATGGTAGTATCTGTTGTAACAAAACACTCCTGTTTTACTGTTTCTTTTCTGTTTAGATCAGATTGCTCGGAATAAAGCAGTTATCCGCATCAATTGGTATCGGCTCCTCGCACATACAGATAATACCACCGTTGCCCCGGGTCAAAGAGGCCTTATCGATTACACTGTATTTCTTAATTTCCCGGCGATCGGGTGCGGCACTCTTTTTTATCTCCAAAGGATGAATCATATTGTTTTCTTCAACAAATACATCAATCTCCTTTGCATTGGAATCCCGGAAGTAGGTAATATTCACTTTTGACCTTGCGTAGGCATAATTCCTGACAAGTTCCATTACTACATAGTTTTCGTAATAATGACCGCTTGCAGCACCGTTTCGCAATGTATCCGGTGTCAGCCACATGGAGAGATACGCACATAGTCCGGTATCGCAGAAATACAGCTTTGGTGTCTTGCTAAGTCGTTTCAGTTCGTTGTTGGAGTATGGTTCAAGCAGATAAATAATGTGAAGTCCGACAAGCACTTTCAGCCATTCCTTTGCCGTAGACGGTGCAATATCAGCGGACTCAGCCAGCGTTGAATAATTGACCTGCTCCGAAACAAGAGATGCACACCCCACAAGAAATCTACGGAAACGCACGACATCGGTAATTCCACCTGCTTCGGCTGCATCCCGCATCAGATAAGTATCAATGTAGGAGTTAAAATACTCCTGTCTGAGTTCATCATCTACGCCCTGTATCTGCGGCATACCGCCCTCCCAAATGTTATTGAATACTAAAACAACATCGTTTTTGGGCAGCTTACGCTGTCTTGCCTGCAAAGTAGCCAGTGAAAAATCAAGGTCAGTATCAAAGACAAGTCCCGCTTTTTCTCTTGCTGACAGGCTATAAAGCTCCAATATACCGATTCTTCCGGCAAGCGTTTCACGAACCTTTTTCATCATTTTGTAATGCTGTGAACCCGTGAGCCAAATCAATCCTGTTTCTTCGCTCTCATCGCAAATTACCTTGATTTGCTCAAATAGCTCTGGAGCTTTCTGCACTTCGTCAATGAGAACCGGAGGCTTGTAAGTTTGAAAAAACAGCACAGGATCAGATTGCGCAAGCTCCCTTGCCATTATATTGTCCATTGTAACATATGTCCTGGCACTATCAGCTAAATGCTTTAACATTGTTGTTTTACCAACCTGTCTTGCTCCTGTCACAAGAACAACCTTGAAAAAGTCATTGAGTTTCAAAAATTTTCTCTCAAGATCTCGTGTAATATATTCCATATCGCGCCTCCATTTTTAGGAAAATCTATGATAAATCGCATTTTATCATAGTCTTTTCATTTGGTCAAGAAAAAGGCATCCGGTCTTAATGGGAACCGAATGCCTTCTTACGTGTATTATTTTATACCTTCTCTGCGCTTATCTTCTTAAAATATCTGGCCCGTTATTTCCTTTCATAATCCAGCTTCAATACAAGCTTTAAATATTCGGAAGGTGAATCCTCGTGGCAACAGGCCTTATGTGCGTCTTCCGGAAATACAATATAGCTCATTCCCGGCAGGATCTGGATCGCGCTGCCGTTTCCGGTATACAGCTCCAGATCCTTTGTTTCATCATATGGGTCTGAAACGATAAGCTGATCCGCCCGCTCCCACACCAGCAGCTCGCTGCCTTCAAGAAGAATCTGCACATCCACGAACCGTCTGTGTGTTTCAAATCTGACCGTTTCGACCGGGTTGGTCATGCCTTTCTGGATCATAAAAAAACCATTTTCCAGCTCATATCTTCCGGGCGCAGCCTGGCGCTGCTCCAGAGCACAGGTCAGGGCAGACTGAATCCCCGGTACAAGTGACTCATATCCAGACAGCTGTTCCATTCTGGTTAAAATCATATCGGTACCCTCATATATCTCTTTGAAATCATAGTAATGTTTTCATATCATTTAAAACGAATGACCGCCTTGATCGCCTCGCCCGATTTTGCATCCTCAAAGGCCTGCAGAGCGTCTTTATAATCGTACACTCTGATGCTCTGTCGCAGATCACTCTGAATGCGCTCCAGAACGCCTACCACCGCAGATGTGCCATC
>JAJBVF010000193.1 GCA_020859965.1 Clostridiales bacterium | reverse complement strand
TTGATATAAATATATCATTACTGTCTCTTTTTTACAACAAAAAAATGTGATAAAGCCAACCATTTTATCACATTTTTCCGTTTCGTATTTTCCGAATACCGTCATTCAATTTTTGCGTGCATTGCACCTTATTTTCGATTATCCTTACTGGTGCATGCATACACCATTTACAGCGTGATTTTTCTGGAACACGCGATTGCCAGCGCACCATATCCGATATGGCAGGATACACTTAAGGAAAGCGGGTCGGTCACGATCTTCCCTTTATGAGTCGGAAAAGCCGCTTCGACCTCCTGCTTCCAGGATTCTACTTCCTCAGAGTAACCGCCGGTATAGGCGATCGCAATATGGAAGTCATCCGCATTCTCATCGGTATGGAAACGCTCCTTAAAATCTTTTTGCATCGCGCTGATCATCGTCGTGCGCGCAGCTTTCTTCGTCCGGCTCTTGGCATAGGAATCCAGCTTTTCCCCCTGGATCTGTAGTACAGGCTTTAAGCGCAGCAGGGAACCTAGCGCGGCCGCCGCAGGAGTGACACGTCCGCCTTTTTTCAGATAATAAAGTGTCTCCAGCGTGATATAAATGCTGGATTCGTACATTTCCTCAATCAGCTTATCGTGAATCTGCCTTCCGCTCCATCCGGCGTCCGCCATCTGCTTTGCGTCAACCACCGACTGCTTCTGTGTCACGGAAATCCGCTTATTATCGACCACAAACACCTGATTCTCATAGTCCTGTGCCAGCATCTGTGCGGTGCTGCAGGAGCTGCTTAAGCCGCTCGACATTGGAATATGTACAATCTCGTCATAATCCTTCAGCAGACGATCCCACAGGTCCGTCACATCTCCCACCATCGGCATGGAAGTAGATATCTCAGAATCCTCTTTCAGATGCCGGTAGAATTCTTCCTGTGTCAGGCTGATATCCTCGTAAAACAAGTCTCCATTGATATAAAAAGGCATAGGCAGCACGTAAATCCCAAGCTGCTCCGCCTCTTTCTGCGTAATGCCGCTGTTGCTGTCTGTCACAACCGCTACCTTACCCATAGTTTCCGTCATCCTTTCGTAATAGCGTGTATTTTTCGAACTCGTATTCTTTGATTTTACAACTGTTTTTAATACAGCAAAAAAAGGCGCCCGTTTACTTATACGCCATATGCCTTCGCAATATTTTCCACAACATCATCCTTTGTGGAATCCATCCGCAAACTGCTGTGATGTGTCAGAGCAATCTGTTTCAGATGTTCGATCCGGCGCTGTGTCATTTCAATGATCACGCGGATCCGATTCGCATCCATGTAATCTTTTGCTTCATCCACGGAAAGAACATCAGCGATCAGTTCTTTCACATCGGAAAGCCGGTCAAAATTGATCCAGTCATAAGAAGAAACCAGACGGAGCTGTTCCTCATGATGATTCTTAAAAGGTTTGCAGACAATCTCCCGTTCCTGTCTCATTTGTGCCGGAATTTTATCATATCCCAAAGAGGAACCGCTGTCATAAACAGGCGACATTCCAATCCATTCCAGTGTCTCCGCATTTCGAAGAGCGCCAAAATTGTTCAGATGCCTGTCTTCATTAGCAATAATATAATCCAGAACGATCATCCGGTCAAGAAATCCGGTGACATCTCTGATTCCAAGCTTTGCGCAGCAATCCACAAAATGCTGATAGACTGAGGTACTGTTGCTTCGTTTCTGTGACTGAAAAATCCGCCATGCCGGGACAAGGTCTGTTTTATCATCTACGAAATCCTCGCATACCGAATAAGGAGCGCCTTTTTCCCATATCACAGTATAAGGAACATGCGCAATGTCAAGACAATCCATAATTTCTGACGCTATCACCTCATTCAGCGGCTGCTGCCGGTATGGATTGGAGCCGCCTTTCAAAAGGCATCGTTTTCCATTGATCATTTTCCATCGTTTTTTCAGATTTCCATCCGAAGTATTATCCGGAGAACTGAAATCAAGAACATTTTTATTTTTATGTACGCCGAACAGGACATCGCCAATGTCCTCTGAAAAATCATTCTGAAAATAATTGATCCTTTCCCATGTAAGATGCGAATTCACGGGACAGATCCAATACTGATCCGAAAGACTTAAGCCATAATTTCGAACAGGTAGAGTCTTCGTGCTCGCGATATCCAACGTCTCCAGCGCTTCACGTATACCGGAACGGCTCGCAGGGATAGAACGATCCGCCCACCACGCATTCAACGCAGCACGGTCAACTGTACCTTTGTGTATCAGAATACCGATCGGGAGATGCTCCGGCTTAAAAACAGTATTGGTTTTCTGAATTACTCCGCTAACATCGTCTATATCAAGCTCCGCCACCGCAATCCGTCTGTGCATCAGAATACAGTTCAAGCACGTCACCCCATCTCTCACTACAAATATTTTTAGCCAGAATCGCAGCTGCCGCGGAGCAGGCAGCGCAGTCACAGTAAACCGCTCCTTCTGCCTTAATCTTTCTGGCATGCTCCGCCATGTTCTTCGCACCTTCTTCACCAAAAATCGAAGATGCGTGTTCCGAACCTGCAAAAGCGATCAGCCCGTCAATCGGAATAATGTCCTCTTCCAGCTCGGCTACGTATTTCTTCGTTTCTTCCGCTTCCTTAGCTGTTCCAAGCGCGTCCAGCCATGACTGCGCTTCTGTCTTCAGTTCTGCACAGCAGGAAGGAGCGTTCAGCAGCTCTTTTGTTTTATCAATTACATATTCCTGTACTTCTTTTGTCATTCTAAGTCCTTCTTTCTTATTAATTATCTTATATGCGATTTGAAATATTGACCTAAACAACGGATAAAACGATCGTATGTCAACAGGAATATTGTAACATACTTATCAAAAAAATCCACTGAAATTCTCGCGAACTTTATGAGTATATTTCACAGAAAAAAGCCCTTCATTTACTCATTAATTGAATGAGAAAACGCAATATTGAGCGCCTCCGAAATCGTATAGCTCAAGTATTTTACCGTCTCATCAATATCCTTTGGCGTCACAAACATGGTGTTCAGATGCGGTGAGATCAGTTCGTGTATCATCTCATGCTTCTCCGCATAATCGAGGGTGCCAAGCGTACCGCCCAGCAGACGCATATGATCCGAACGATCCATCTCAGCTATCAGCTCTTCCATCGTATCATTTACAATCGTCGCCGCATCCACCACTGTCGGCACACCGACTGCGATCACGGGTACACCCAGTGTCTCTTCATTAATAGCGTTGCGGTGATTGCCGACACCGGAGCCGGGGTTGATTCCCGTATCCGTGATTTGAATGGTGCGATTCAGGCGTTTCGTGCTGCGTGCAGCCAGCGCATCGATCGCGATCACAAGCCCTGGCTTCGTTTCCTCCACCACACCGCGAATGATCTCCAGCGTCTCCATACCCGTTTGTGCCATGACTCCCGGTACGATCGCGCTGATCTCACCAGTTCTCTCCATCCCATTCGGCATCCGGCCGTATTCCTTCATCATATGCCGCGTGATCCGAAGATTGTTCACGACATCCGGTCCCAACGCGTCCGGTGTCACTTCACGATTTCCCAATCCCACCACAAGTACCGAATCCTTTCTCCCGTCAATCAGAGTATTCAGATGTTCCGCCAGTTCCATGGAAATTTCCCTGTGATAGTCTTCATCCGGTGAAGACATATTCGGCACTTCCATCGTAATATAGGTGCCAATTGGCTTTCCCATTGCCTTTGCCCCATTCTCTGTCTCGATCGTCACTGTTGTCGTGTAAATCTCCCGCTCCTCATCTGTATCTTCCTCAACCTTTACTCCGCGAATCCGTGTATCCGTTTTCCGGACACCCGCACGATTCCTTTTCCGAACGTTCTGATTTTTCTCAGAACGCGAATGATGCGGCGTCGCCATCTCCTCACACAATTCCTTAGCGTCCAGCGCCAGATCCGTACGGATTTGAAATTTCCCCAGCATATTTTTTCTCTCCTTGTGATTCTCTGTCCTTTTTCAAGAGTTATTATTTTCCGGTTTTGCCACATGAGCCGTCACCAGCCGCATTTCATGCAGCATCTCAAAATAACTGCTGGTCTATAGTCTGCCGCAATATTAAAAAATTATGTAAAAAGCGCCGTGCAGGTGTCAAACCCGCACAGCGCTTTTACACTCAATGATTTGTTCTTATCGCTTTGCCCTAAATGCTTTTTCTAAATGCCTGGTTTTTAATGTCTTAAACAGTATTCTTATCCTCTGCCACTACACTGATCTTCATTTCTGCAGTAATTGTTTACAGATTCGTATATCCCATCAGATACTGATCCACTTCTTTGGCCGCCTCACGGCCCTCACGAATCGCCCATACGACAAGAGACTGGCCTCGGTGCATATCGCCTGCCGTGAACACCTTCGGTACGCTGGATGCGTATTTGCCGGGTGCGGTCAGCACGTTGGTGCGCGGATTCAGATCGACCTTAAATGCGTCAGTGATGTATTTCTGCGCTCCCAGAAAGCCTGCCGCGATAAGTACCAGATCCGCTTTTACTGTCTTCTCGCTGCCCTCGACCGGCACCATCATCATACGCCCGGTCTTTTCATCCTTCTTGCTCTCCAGGCTGACCAGAACGGCTTTCGTAAGCTCGCCCTTTTTGTTCATGATAAACTCTTTGACGGTCGTTGTATAAATCCGCGGGTCGTGTCCGTAGACCGCGATCGCTTCCTGCTGACCGTAGTCGGTCTTGCAGACGCGCGGCCATACCGGCCATGGATTGTTCGCCGCGCGGGTATCCGGCAGCTTCGGCATCATCTCAAGCTGAGTCACGGAAGCAGCTCCCAGACGGATGGATGTGCCGACGCAGTCGTTTCCGGTGTCGCCGCCGCCGATAACAATGACATGTTTGCCCTTTGCGGAGATGTATTTTTTATCTGCGAAATTCGAATCCAGAAGGCTCTTGGTCGTCGCTTTGAGGAAATCCACCGCAAAGTAAATGCCTTTCGCCTCACGCCCCGGCGCGTTGATATCACGGGGATTGGATGCGCCGCAGCAGAGCACGATCGCATCGTATTCTTTCTGAAGCTCTTCCGCGCTCACGTTTTCTCCGACGTTGGCATTGGTCACAAAGGTAATGCCTTCCGCCTCCATCAGGGCGACACGGCGGTCGATCACAGACTTGTCCAGCTTCATGTTCGGAATGCCATAGCGGAGCAGGCCGCCGATGCGGTCGTTGCGCTCATATACCGTCACGGAGTGTCCGCGCTTATTCAGCTGCATCGCCGTAGCGAGTCCGGACGGACCGCTGCCTACCACAGCGACCTTTTTGCCGGTACGCACTTCCGGCGGATTCGGCTTTACCAGGCCGGTCGCAAACGCATTCTCAATGATCGCGCGCTCGTTTGCTTTGGAAGCGACCGGATCGGTATCGAGATTGCAGGTGCAGGCTGCTTCGCAAAGAGCCGGGCATACCCGGGAGGTAAACTCCGGAAAGCAGTTCGTCTTGGTCAGACGATAGTAGGCTTCCTCCCAGCTGCCGTGATAGACCAGATCGTTCCACTCCGGCACCAGATTGTTCAGCGGACAGCCGGAGGCCATCCCGCCGATCATCATGCCTGCCTGGCAAAACGGCACGCCGCATGCCATACATCTTGCTCCCTGCTGGCGCTGCTTCTCAAGCGGAAGCGGCGTATGAAATTCATTGAAGTTCAGAATGCGCTCTTTTGGCGCGGTCTCTGTGTCATTTTCCCTTTTATACTCTAAAAATCCTGTTGGTTTTCCCACAATGTGCGCCCCCTTTACTCATCCTGTCCCTGTGTAATGGAATAAAACGCTTCAATCTGAGCCTGTTCGCTGCTTAAGCCCTTTTCTTCCATCTGCACGATTGCCATCTGCATCTGTTTGAACTCATGCGGAATGATCTTCTTAAATTTCGGCAGATAGGTGCCGAAATCATCCAGGATCTTCTTGCCCTTCTTCGAGTTCGTATATTTTACATGGTCGTTGATGATCTCTTTCAGCTCCAGTACATCATACTTAGAGGTGATTTTCTCGATCGATACCATATTTTTATTAACCTTCGTATACAGGTCGCTGTTCTCGTCAAGCACGTAGGCGATACCGCCGCTCATGCCGGCAGCGAAGTTTTTGCCCACGCTTCCCAGGATCACCGCACGTCCGCCGGTCATGTACTCGCAGCCATGGTCGCCCACACCTTCTACTACTGTGACCGCGCCGGAGTTGCTTCCACAGAAACGCTC
>JAJBVF010000240.1 GCA_020859965.1 Clostridiales bacterium | reverse complement strand
GAATCCGACCGTACATGAGGGTGAGTTTGTGACATTGCTCGGATCATCCGGATGCGGTAAGACGACAACGCTGCGGATCATAGCCGGCCTGGAATCTCCGGATTCCGGTGAGGTTATCCTTGAAGGGGAAGTGATGGGAGAAAAAGCACCTGAAAAACGAAATGTGAATACTGTTTTTCAGAATTATGCTCTTTTTCCTCATATGAATGTATACAATAATATTGCCTACGGCCTGAAGGTTCGAAGCCGGAATGGACGCCGGGAAGCTTTGTTAAATAGGAGGAATGCTTCTACGGGCATGGGGAGCTCCAGACCGGACAAGGACGAAATCCGACGAAGGGTCACAGAGATGCTCGCACTGGTGCAGCTGGAAGGATTTGAGAAGCGGATGCCATCTCAGATGAGCGGGGGACAGAAGCAGCGTGTCGCGATCGCGCGCGCGCTGATCAATAATCCCCGTGTGCTGCTGCTTGATGAGCCGTTGGGTGCTCTGGATCTGCAGCTTCGCCGTCAGATGCAGCTTGAACTCAAGCGTCTGCAAAAGAAACTTGGGATTACCTTCATATACATAACGCACGATCAGGAAGAAGCGATCAATATGTCAGATGTGATTGCGGTCATGCGAGATGGCAGGTTTGAACAGACGGGGAGCCCTTCTGAGATTTATGATACGCCCAGAACAAGCTATGTGGCAAGCTTTGTCGGCTCAGCGAATGTCCTGAGCGGGAAAGTGATCGATGTGGCGGATGGAGAGGCGGTTCTTGCAAATTCGCATGGTACGATGCTTTGTCGGGATGATGCCAGATTCCGGATCAGACCGGGGCAGGAGCGCACTCTTGCTGTTCGCAGTGAGAATATCCGCATATGGAGTGAGAAAAAATCCGCACATGCTCTTCGCGGAAGAATTGTGGAAAAAAGCTTTGTCGGAGGTATGCTGCGCATAGAAGTGAAATTGGATGATTCGCAGGCAGACTCATCGTTATATGAGGACGATAGCAGCAATAGTCTGAGCGCGGATGGACAGAGCGGATTGAAAAACACAGAAGAGTCTGTGATGAGCGAGACAGTCGTCATCAGCCGCCATGGGATCAATTTCCATTATGATGTGGGAGAGTCCGTGTATCTGGAATGGGATGCGCAGGATGCGGTGTTTGTGGATGCAGAGAGAGAAGGAAATGAAGAAGAAAAAGAAAAGTAAATGGTGGCTATGTGTGGCGCCGCTCTATATTTTTACGCTTTTGTTTGTAGTTGGTCCGATGCTCTATATGCTGGTGGTCAGCTTTGCGACAAATAATGGAAGCGGCTATGGTTTTTACTGGAATTTTACGCTGGACAATTATAAAAAAATGTGGGACGGGGTGTATCTGCAGTGCTTTGTACAGTCCTTTCAGCTCGCGTTTTTTACCACGGTTATCAATATTCTGGTCGGCTATCCGTTTGGTTATTTTATGGCAAAGCTTTCGAAACGCGGAAAGCAGCTGCTGATGTTTCTGATTATGGTACCGTTCTGGACAAGTTCGCTTCTGCGGCTTTATGGGTGGATCATTATCCTTCAGGTAAAGGGTGTGCTCAATGCGGCGCTTCAATGGCTGGGAATCCTGGAAAAGCCAGTCAAGATACTGTATTCTTATCCTGCAGTGCTGTTTGGCATGGTGTATGCACTGCTTCCATTTATGATACTGTCTGTGTACAACAGTGTTGAGAAGATGGACTGGAGTCTGGTGGAAGCGGCGCGCGATCTTGGAGCATCCCCGGTGAAAGCCTTTTTTGGCGTGACTTTCCGGCTGACGCTGCCGGGGCTGCTGACGGGAGTGATTATGACGTTTGTGCCTTCGATGGGCCTGTTTTTCATAGCGGATATCCTTGGCGGCAATAAGATTGTCCTGGTGGGAAGCCTGATTCAGGATCAGCTGACACGCGGCAGCAACTGGCCGTTTGCGGCGGCTCTGGCTGTAGTGCTTACGGTTCTGACCAGCCTGATGCTCTGGGCATACCAGAAGCTGACGCATTCGAATTTGGAGGGGATTTTCTGATGAAGAAGAAGACTTTCCGGTTTTCCAATTTATATTTGGCTCTTGTGATGCTGATTACCTATCTGCCTCTGATAGTGATGGTAGTGTTTTCCTTCAATGATTCCAAACTGTTTGTTTCGTGGGAAGGCTTTTCGCTCAGGTGGTACCAGGAGCTTCTGGGAGATGAGGATCTGATCGAAGCGCTTGGAAACAGCCTGATCCTTGGCTTTCTAAGCTGCGCGATAGCCGCTGTGATCGGAACACTGGGAGCGATCGGCATGGTAAGAGTTGATTTCAGGTCCAAAGGCATGATCGAATATCTCTCTACGATTCCGATCATGGTTCCTGAAATCATTCTGGGCATGGCATTTCTGGCATTCTTTTCCCTGCTGGATCTGCCGTTTGGTATGGTGACGCTGGTGATCGCTCATTGTTCCTTTGCGATTCCTTACGTGTTTATGATGGTCAAGGCCAGGCTGGTGGGGATTGATAAATCACTGGAGGAAGCGGCGCGCGATCTCGGGGCTTCTCCTGCGCGTACCTTCTGGGATATCACATTACCTCTGATTATGCCGGCCGTGCTTTCCGGCTGTATGCTCGCGTTTGCGATGTCTTTTGACGATGTTGTGATCAGTATTTTTGTCAATGGAGCGACACTCTCGACCCTGCCGATCAAGGTCTATACACAGATCAAAACCGGAGTGACGCCGGAGATCAATGCTTTGTGTACCCTCATTCTGGTGGCTGTAATCCTTGTGATGCTCTGCAGCAGATTATTGGGCAGACTTCGTCCGCACAGTGAAGAAGAGGGAAGATAAGATGATTTTGTATTATAATTTAATGTCCTGATTACGTATGGAATGGCTGCGTTGCAGCCTTGTGACCGGGCTGGACGGATAGGGTAAGGAAGTTCGTCCTTCCTGTCCGATTGGAATGTAATGACTCGGGATTAAAATCATTGCAGATGCATGACTTTATTCTGAGGTTACAGATATAGTAACTGGCGGCAGTATCCTTCTTTTAAAGAAATGGAAGAGTTTTGGGAATTTTTGCCTGGCGGCTCCCAGGCTTCGGTTTTCTGGAGATGATCTGAGACTGCTGCTGCAACCATTCATCCGAAAATGGCGAAATGCCAGGGAGGAGATTACTATGAAAAAAAGATTATTAGTTGCCGGATGCGTGATGCTTGCGGCGATGGCACTTGGAGTGACCGCAGGTGCGGCGGATGAGGAACTGGTGTTATTTACCTGGGAAGGAATGTTCCCGGATGAGGTGCTCGACGGATTCGAAGAAGAGACTGGGATAAAGATTACTTACTCCAGCTTTGACACGGACGAGACCATGTTGGAGAAACTGGCGCAGGCAGGCGGCGGTGATTATGACCTTGTGATCGCGGACGATTATATTATCGAGCAGGCTGTCGCGGAAGGTCTGGTGCAGGAGATTGACAAGGACACAGTGACAAACTTTGGAAACATCAATTCTCTCTATCAGGGACAGTACTATGATCCGGATGACGTCTATACAGTGCCATATGGAGCGGGTATTCCCCTGATCGTGTATGATCCGTTGATGGTAGATATTGAGATCACCGGCTACAACAGCCTCTGGGATGAGTCGCTTGCGGATTCTGTGGCTATCACCGCGAACTACCGTGTCGTTAATGGCATTACCCTGCTTTCCATGGGCTATTCGATGAATGAGGAAGATACGGAGGTTATAGCAGAAGCGGGAGAGAAGCTTCTTGAGCTTGCTCCGAATATCCGCCTGATCCAGGATGACAATACGCAGAATGCGCTGCTGAATGGAGAGGCTTCTGTGGCTTTTCTCTACACCTCTCAGGTGACACAGGTACTGGCTGAGGATCCGAATCTTGAAGTGGTTTATCCGGAAGAAGGCCTTGGTTTTGGCATCATGGCGGCATTCATTCCGTCAGAAGCGCCGCATGCAGAGGCCGCGAATCTCTTCCTCAACTATATTCTGGAGCCGGAGAATGCGGCAGCCTGCATGAATTACATCGGATATATCAATACGATCGCAGCGGCTGACGATCTGGTAGATGAAAATCTTGTAGCTCCGGATGACGCGGAGGGAGAGTTTATTCTCAACGTGTCTGAGGAGGCGGATGAGGCGTACAATAAGAACTGGACAGAATTCAAGGCGGCGTGCGGCCAGTAAATAACCATATCATTCTGACAGAACGAACGACAGCGACAGGAGTGTGAAGCGGCAATTATGGGTGAGGCAACGGTCAGAGATGTGAAAACCGAAGATGCGAAGCGCCTTTTGGAAATCTATGCTTATTATGTCGAAAATACGGCTGTTTCTTTTGAGTATGAAACGCCGTCTCTCACAGAATTCGAAAAGCGAATCAGGGATATGACAAAAAAATATCCGTATCTTGTCGTTGAGAAAGATGGTATGATCTGGGGGTATGCCTGCGCACATCCTTTTGTGGGGCGCGCAGCATATGACTGGTCCTGCGAACTGACTGTATACCTGGATCATACCGCATGTAAATGCGGTTTTGGCCGTCTGTTGTACGAGGAGCTGGAGCTGCGGCTGAAAGAGATGGGAATTCTGAATCTGTATGCCTGTATCGGTTACCCGGAAGTGGAAGATGAGTATCTGACAAAAAACAGCGCTGATTTTCATGCCCACATGGGCTTTCGGACGGCAGGCGTTTTCCATAAATGCGGCTACAAATTTGACCGCTGGTATGATATGATCTGGATGGAGAAGATGATCGGTGAACATCAGATTCCTCAGAAACCGGTCGCTATCTTTTGAAAACCAGTAGGTCAAAGACCCCGATGCAGGCATACGGGGCTTCAAACTCATTGCGATGCGGGATCGGGATATTTGACTTTTGCGGGAATAAAGGAGATTATGAGACAATGGAAGCTTACAAGCAGGAATTTATTGAGTTTATGCTTGTGACTATTCTGAGAGTCTCGGAAACCATTGAAAATGTTGAATTTAAGCCATTTTCTCGACATTTATATTTTTTACAAACCTATCGTAACTTATCGTAAAATGGTGTAGTTTGGTGTAAAAATGGTGTAGTAAATGGTGTAGTAACAGGAAAGAAAACCATCAAATATTGAGCATCTGAATAAGCTCCGTATGCAAGATAATTTATTGCTATACGAGGCTTATTTTAATGCTTGAATATGAAAATTTGAAACCAGAGTTTCATTTGCCAATAAACGAGAGGAGATACACCATGAGCAAAACATTTACAAATACGAGCGCACTAAAAGCGGCTCTTTTAAAAGATACGCGCGAAGCTGTCAAAGCGGCAATCGAGGATTGAGTTATACGGTACGAGAGCCAAAATGCGAAAATGGCAGGTGGTATTTTAAAGAAAAGCATATTTATACTGCGCCAACGGTCATAGAGACATTCATTGTTAATCCGGATATAGCCAATAATACGAAAATCTGGCACAGAGAGGACAATTTTTGCGACTATTACTATAAGAACCTGTATCCGGTAACACAGGAACAGTATAGCGTGATTCGTGACCACTTCAACCGGACAGGCGAGGATTCCGAGGAATACATAGTGAAAGTCATGAATGATATTCGCTTCAAATCGGATGATTGGGCGCAAAAAGAATTCAGACCGACCGTGTGCGGTGTTGGCTATCATGGATGTAGTGATTATGACTATAAGAGTGATGCTTATATTAAGTGGAAGAATATGATTGAGCGGTGTTATAACCCGAATTCATTGAAGCATAATCCTGCTTGGGATGGCTGTACAGTTTGCGATGAGTGGCTAAATTTCAGCAATTTTCGCTTTTGGTATGAAAATCATAAGTATGAGACGAAAGTGATCAGTCTGGACAAGGATATTTTGATGAAGGGGAATACAGTATACTGTCCGGAATTCTGCTCCCTTGTGCCGAAGGATATTAACCTGCTTATGATTTCTACTATGGGGAAAGACAGGTACGATCTGCCTATCGGCGTTTACTTTGAGAAGGATAAGGGCAAATATCGGGCAGAAATGTTCGCCTTTGGAAAGAAAATCAAAATCGGGAGATACAATAGCCCAGAGGAAGCGTTTCAGCATTATAAGGAATATAAGGAAAAATATATAAGGAAAGTAGCAGAAGATCGCAAAGGTAAAATTCCGTTTCCGGTTTACGATGCTATGATGAACTGGGAGATAGAGATACCAGATAAGAGGATATATGGGCACATCAGCTGAAAGGCATGGTGTGCCTGTTTTTTTTCGCCTACTCCACAAGTATCTT
>JAJBVF010000408.1 GCA_020859965.1 Clostridiales bacterium | reverse complement strand
GTCTGAAATCGGTTTTGAAAATAGAGGTAACTGTTAATGGAAGGAAAAGCAGGAGGAATGCATTATGAAGAAAAGAAAACTTGTTGCAATGGGACTTGCACTTACAATGGCTCTGTCGCTCTGCGGCAGTATGGCATTTGCAGAAGAGGAGACAGAAGCTGGTACAGAAGCCGCTGAGGAAAGCGAAGAACTGGTGATCACGGAAGATGTGCAGGAGATTATTGACCGGGGTGTGCTTCGTGTTGGTGTAAAGAATGCGGTAGAAGGTTTTGGCTATCAGGATACGCTGACCGGCGAGTATTCCGGAATGGAGATTGACATCGCGACTCTGATTGCGGAGGAACTGGGCGTAGATGTTGAGTTTACGACCGTTACGGCTGCTACCAGAACAGAGCTTCTGGATTCCGGCGATATTGACTGCGTCATCGCTACATTTACGATTACAGATGAGAGAAGAGAAAGCTGGGATTTCTCTACCCCGTATTATACGGATCATGTAACGGTTCTGGTGCAGGATTCCAGCGAGATTACTACACTCGAAGATCTCGTTGACAAGACAGTCGGCGTTTCTTCCGGATCGACTTCCGCGCGGTCTCTTGTGGAGGCTATGATTGACGAAGGCGTACTCACCGGAGATGATTATGATTCTGAGACCTTTGATCCGGCGCTCTGGGAAGAAGGAGTTTCCTTCCGCCAGTATGATGACTATCCGGCTATTTCTACGGCACTTGAGTCGGGCGAAGTGGATGCGTTCTGCGTAGACAAATCCATCCTGGCAATCTATAAGACGGATGGACGTTCTTACATTGATGCTGAGTTTGCTCCGCAGGAGTATGGCGTAGCTACCACGAAGGATTCCGGATTCTCGGCATATGTAGATACTCTGATCAATCGCTGGCTCGAGGATGGCACAATTGATGGATTTATCGAGGAATATGCGCTTGGCTGATGTCAGGAATTGCAGGAAAATTTTTGAAGTTATAGCATTTTAACGCAGCCGGACAGAGCATGCTATGGAGAATGCCTGTCCGGCACGGACTTGGAGGGATACTATGTCGGGTATTTTTTCGGCGGCAGCGTGGCAAAAGGTCTGGATATACCGGGCAACGTTTCTGCATGGGCTTGCCACTACGGTGGAGACTGCGGTGCTGGCTATCCTGCTGGCACTGATCATAGGCATTGTGCTGGGATTGTTCGCTACCGGACAGAACCGGCTGCTGAAAGCGATCGCGCGCGTCTATGTGGAGTTTGTTCAGAATACACCGGTGATGCTGCAGCTCTGCTTTCTGTATTATGCGCTTGCTTTTTCCGGAAATAGTATCGGCATTATCCCGACCGGTATTGTCGAGCTTGGTATTTACCATGGCGCATATATGGCGGAGGTGATCCGCGCCGGCATTGAGGCAATCCCAAAGGGGCAGTCTGAGGCGGCAAGGTCACAGGGTTTTGGTTATTTTGGGGAAATGTATTATATTATTCTTCCACAGAGCATTAAGATTATTCTGCCGCCAATGGTAAATCAGGTGGTAAACCTGATCAAGAATACCTCCTGTCTGTATATTATCGGTGGGACGGATCTGATCTCACTGACGTACAGCTTTGTGACCGGCGCAACAACCGGCGGTGCATATGGTCCTGCTTACCTTGTGAGCGGAGTGCTTTTCTTCGTGATCTGTTTCCCGCTGTCTAAGCTGGCAAGTACCTGGGAAGCAAGGCTGAAACAGCGGGATCAGCGGGTGATTGTTGCGGGCCGCGGCAGCACCGATCAGGGAAGGGGGATGGAGAACGCATGAGTACCTTTCAGGCAAGTCTGTCAATGCTGACAAATACAGCAATCCTGCAGTATCTTTTGAAAGGAGTGCTGTTTACCCTGATTATTTCGGTGATCGCGGTAGGATTCGGTATTCTGATCGGCTCCGTGCTCGCGCTGGTGCGCAATTACTGTAACAGTGGGAAAAACAAAATTTTCCGTATACTGGCTACGGTATATATTGAAGTGTTCCGGAATACACCATTGCTGCTCTGGATTTTTATCTGTCTCGTGTTCTGTCCGACGCCGTCTTTCCTGAACCGGAAAATGTTTGGCCTGGGATCGGCTGCTGACGTGAAGCTGCTCTTTAAAGGAGCGGTGGCGTTGATCCTGTTCACATCTTCCGTAATTGCGGAAATCGTGCGCGGAGGACTGAACTCCGTAGCGGAAGGGCAGTTTGAGGCAGGGCGTTCGCAGGGATTCCATACGGTACAGATAATGATTTATATTGTATTGCCGCAGGCGTACCGGAATATTATTCCGACCTTGCTTTCTCAGGTCATTACGACGATCAAGGACTCCTCGTATCTGGCAAACGTGGCAGTCATTGAGCTGATGGCAAGGACAAAGCAGATCATGAGTTCCGCGAACCGTTACAATGGGACGGGCGTAATCAACGTTTCCGATGTATTTGTTTTATTCGGATTTGCGTGTGTGATCTACTTTGCCATTAATTTTACCCTGTCCTGTGTGGTGCGCCGTATGCAGAAACGGATGAAGGAGGGCGTGAAACCGCCGGCGGATGTGGTGATGACGGAATCGTAAAAGAGGAAGCATGAACTTGAAGTATGAGCGCGGGAAGAGAAAACGTGCTCTGAAACTGAGCGGGAGCAGGAGGTTCCAATGGATCGTTTTGTAGTAACAATTTCACGTGAGTTTGGTTCTCTGGGGCGCACGATAGCGCAGTCCCTGTCGGAAAAGCTGGGAGTGGAATTCTGGGACAGAGATATTGTTGAGGCTGCTGCAAAAAGGATCGGGCATCCGGTTTCGGTGGTCAGCGACGAGGAAGAGACAGCAAAAAATTCCTTTTTCCTTCGAAAGAAATACAAAATGAGTCTGACGACCTATAATATTAATGATGAGATTTTTGAAACGGAAAAAAACATCATTCTGGATGCGGCGAACAGTGGCTCCTGCATTATCGTAGGGCGCTGCAGTGACTATATCCTGCGGGATTTTCCCAACCATCTGAGTGTCTATATTTATGCACCGTATGAGGAGCGGCTCAAAAACTGTGTTGAAACTCTGATGATGGATGAGAAAACAGCCCGCCGGATGATACGGGAAGTCGATATGGCGCGTACGTATTATCAGCGAAAATATTGTCCGGAGGTGCGTTCACCGCGCGACTGCAGCAGT
Organism: Clostridiales bacterium; assembly: GCA_020859965.1. Taxonomy (GTDB): domain Bacteria; phylum Bacillota; class Clostridia; order Lachnospirales; family Lachnospiraceae; genus Choladousia. The sequence continues at coordinate 3,143 of JAJBVF010000408.1, read as the reverse complement.
CTGATGATTGACAGTTCCCGGTTTGGAGTGGAGGGAACAGCTGAACTGATCGCCCAGGCGCTGCATACGCTGTATGAAAAATGATTTATAGCGAACAACAAAAATATTTTGTCGTTCACTATAACCCGGTGCACACGACTGCATATGGGATGGCTTATAAAAAACAGGAATATTGGAATATTTTTGGGACTGCCGGTTTACCGGCAGTCTTTTTGCCAGTTATAATTTTGTTTAACGGGAAATTGACGGTTCCGTCACTTCTATGATAAGATGACACTATTCGAATTTCTAACTGCTGAAAATTATTTGGCGGAGTCTTTTTGCAAATTGTATTCTGGAGGGAACGACTGCAAATGAATATCTATCTGATCCGACATGGCAGTACTGCCGGAAACCTGGAGCACCGATATGTCGGTGCGACGGACGAAGAGCTGACCGGGAAGGCACAGCATTTGCTTGAAGAAAACAGAGAATACTATCCGAAACCGGATCTGGTATATGTCAGTCCGAAAAGACGATGTGTGCAGACCGCGGAGATTTTGTTCCCGGAGGCGGAAAATCGGCTGATTCCCGGATTGCGGGAGTGCGATTTTGGTGAGTTTGAATATAAAAATTATGAAGAATTAAAGGAAGATGTACGGTATCAGGCATGGATCGACAGCGGCGGCACTCTGGCTTTCCCGGGAGGAGAAGGCAGGGAAGCGTTTTGCAAAAGATGCTGTGAAGCATTTGCCGGGGGATGTTTACAAGCCCAAAAAGATGATGTGGAAAACGTGGCTTTTGTGGTGCATGGCGGCACCATTATGGCAATTCTGGATTGCTTTTCATTCCCGCATCGGGATTATTTTGAGTGGCAGGTGAAAAATGGTGAAGGGTTTTCCTGCGAGCTTAGCCTTTCAGATCCGGATGAAAGAACGGATGCCGGGAAGGGTAAAAACGAGGTGCGGGGCTGCATTTCTGAATGCCTGCAGCTGTCAGATATCCGGCCGCTTCCCCGGACTCCGGGACTGACAGGGATTGAAGACCGGTTTGTTATGAAAAAGAACAAAAAGCTGCGCTGCGGATACACAACCGGAAGCTGTGCGGCAGCGGCAGCAAAGGCGGCGGCGGAAATGCTGCTTTCCAGACGGATTTGTTATCGAGCGGATCTGCTGACGCCGAAAGGAATTCACCTGCATTTGCCCATAGAAGATCAGAAGCTTACGGAGCGATATGCTTCCTGTGCAGTACAAAAATACGGCGGAGACGATCCGGACGCAACGAATGGGATCCTTGTGTATGCGCGTGCAGAGTATTTGACGTCAGAGCCCTCTCGGATTGTCATAGACGGCGGTATTGGCGTCGGGCGTGTGACAAAGCCGGGGCTGGAACAGCCGGTAGGAACGGCGGCGATCAACCGGGTGCCGCGTGAGATGATCACAAAAGAAGTGCAGTCTGTATGTAATTTCTACAATTATTCGGATGGATTGAAAATCACTGTTTTCGTGCCGGAGGGAGAGGAGATCGCAAAGAAGACTTTTAACCCCCATCTGGGAATTACAGGAGGTATTTCTATTCTGGGAACGAGCGGAATTGTAGTTCCGATGAGCGAGGATGCGCTGATCGCAAGCATTCGGGTGGAGATGAAGCAGAAGATTGCGGGCGGAGAGAAGTATCTGTTAATTACACCGGGAAACTATGGCGCGGATTTTATCCGGCGCAGCAAGAGCGAAGCCTTAGAAGATGCATCCGGAATTCGCGTACTGGATGCGGAGAATTCCATGAAATGCAGCAATTATGTCGGAGAGACGCTTGATATGGCGGTAGAACTGGGTGCGGAAGGCATTTTATTTGTCGCGCACATCGGGAAGTTTATCAAAGTATCCGGTGGAATCATGAACACGCATTCTGCCCATGCCGATTGCCGTGCTGAGCTGATGGCGGCGCAGGCGATGCGCGCCGGGACACCTTCTGATATAGTAGGAAAACTGCTGGATACGAATACGACAGAGGAGGCGGTTGGCATATTAAAAGAAGCCGGATGGCTGGAGCCTGTGATGCGTGAGGTGACCGCACGTATTAAATTTCATCTGCAGAAACACTGCAGAGGAATGCTTGAGACGGAAGTGATCCTTTTTTCAAATCAGTATGGCTATCTGGGGGAAACTGATGGAGCGGATGAGGCTGTAAAAAAGTGTGCTTCGTACACATCCACGATTCTGTAGAGATGCAGGAAGCACACCTTGTTTGCCGTATCAGTTCAGGTATTCCAGAAGCTTCGGAAGCATTGCTTCGCCGTCATTCAGTCCAAGCTCGTAAACTGCCTGAAGCTTCGATGGATCGCTTTCAATCCGTCCGATTTCGATAGGAGAGGATGGGCGAATGACGAACACCTGTCCGTCTGCTTCCTGTTCTTTAAGCGCTGCTACCGCTTCGTTGTAGACCGTATGCCGGTTAAACAGCTGTTCCTGCAGCTTAGGATACTTGCGGTAGGAAGAGCGGATCAGAGCGGGAGACATCGGAGTCTTGCGGTAGGACAGGTCGCGCGTAAGGACTACGATCAGCCGGTCGTAGCCGTTTCCCTGCATCCAGCGGAACGGAATGCTGTCTGAGATACCTCCGTCAAGAAACTTTCTCCCGCCAATGTCTACCGGCTTTGAGACGAAGGGCATGGAAGCGGACGCCCGGAGGACATCCATCTGCCGGTATACGCTCCGGATCCGTACATAATTTGGCCTGCCGGTCTCCATGTCTGTGATCACGGCATAGAAGGGGATGTCTTCCGCCGTCTTTTTGTAGGTCTCATCATCAAAAATGTCCAGCTCAAAAGGCACGTCGTGATAGGCATATTCTGTGCTGATGATATTTCCTTCCTTTAAAAGAGGGCGAAGCCCCATGTAGTTTTTATCGGAATTAAAACGTTTATTATAGCGGATCACACGTCCATTTTGTCCGGAAAGATAATTCACTCCGAACAGCGCACCGGCAGACACTCCGATCATGCCGTTGACCGGAACCGAATGCTCCATCATAACATCAAGGATTCCTGCGGTATACATGCCGCGCATTGCTCCGCCTTCCAGTACAAGTCCGGTTTTCATTCTGTCACTCCTTTATTCACGTTTTTCTGCGCAAGATTGGAACACGAATATCAAAAACTGTAA
>JAJBVF010000164.1 GCA_020859965.1 Clostridiales bacterium | reverse complement strand
AGCTGCGATTCCGCTACACTGGCCCGGGATCTGAAGTACCTGTGCGCGGGCGGATATGAGCTGAAAAAAGTCTGTCCGACGGAAATGTTTGCAAATTCGTGCCATGTGGAAAGCGTCGCCCTCGTCATGCGGGCAGGATAAAAAAATAGCGGGGAAATCCCCGCTGCCCGGTGGATCAGGTTTTGCTGCGAGTAATAACTATGGCAGGCTGTGTCATTTTTTCATTTCCAGATATGGTATCAATTCATAGCCTTTTTTCTGATACAGGTGGATCGCCGGTGCGTTATCCTTTTCTGCTTCCAGACGAAAGATCACATCCGTATATTGCTTTTCAAGGAAGTCGAAAAATTGTTCCCCGATCCCCATTCCACGGTTGCTTTCTTTTAAATAGATATCCTCTATCCAGATACAGGGTTTTCCGAATTCGGTTGAAAAACTTTTTGCTATCATGGAATAGCCGCAAATGCAGCCATTCGATTCAAAAATATATCCTTCCAGATATGGGTTGTCATTTACGCAACTATTAAAATCATTTCGAAAGATTTCTTCGGAACCGTTTGTGTACAAAGCGGGCGAAGCATAGAAAGTCCGCATCATTGTGAGAACCTCGTCTTTATCATCAGAGTTCATTATTCTGAAATTTATATCCATAAGAAAGTATTGCCCCCTGTAATTATAATTAGTGATGATGTCCAGATATTCCGTTTGTCTGCAGCTACAGGCATTCCTGTTGATTGTGGCTGTGGATCAAAAGGAATGCACAGTCATTATTCAGATTATAATTGTAAAGAAGCAGAATTACAACAGACTTTTTTTCTGGCAGATGCAACCCTTTCCAATAAATCTTCCTTTACTTCTAAAGTTGAAGTGGTTTTGCTTGATATTTTCGTTATTGTTTGCTATCTTAAAAAACAGGATAAACGGTTGCGCATTCCATCGCCCGGATATACCGGATGAGTGCCGGGATGCCGCAGCGTTCCCGGAAATGAGAAACAGGGTATGGGGGATTTTAGTATGGCTGAAGAGGAGAAGAAACGATATACGATCGATGACGTTGCCCGTGAACTTGGCATTAGCAAGACGACGGTTTCCAGGGCGATTTCCGGCAAGGGGCGGATCAGCCGCGCGACGCGGGAGCGTGTGCTGGCCTGTATTGATCAGCATGATTACCGTCCGAATGCGATCGCGAAAGGACTTGCCCAGAATAAGACATACAATATTGGTCTGCTGATGCCGGATGATTATACGGAGATTGATTTTCCCTTTTTTAAAGAATGTATGAGCGGAATCTGTGAGAAAGCGGCGCAGCACAATTATGACATTATTATTTCGATGGTAGATGGAAAGGAACTTACACAGCTGCAGCGCATGATTTCCAATCGCAAGGTGGATGGTGTGATCGTGAGCCGGTCGCTTGCAAATTCGACCGTTCAAAAATATCTGCAGGAGAAAAAGGTTCCTTTTGTGGCGATTGGGACGCCGGAAGAGGAAGATTCCTCCCTCATCTGGATCGATAATCAGAACCGGGAAGGATGCCGGGAGCTTACAGGCATTCTTCTGATGAAAGGGTTGAAACGCCTTGCCCTGTTGGGCGGAAACCGTTCTCATCTTGTGACGAAAAGCCGCAGGCAGGGATTTGAGGATGCGCATGATGATTATCATGTCCGGACTGACGGGAATCTGATCTTTATGGATATGAACAGCTACACGAAGGTAGCGGCAGCGGTGGAAAAAATCCTCGAATCGGGGGCTGACGGGATCGTCTGTATGGATGACTATATTGCGAATATGCTTCTGGGATGTCTGCGGGAACGGAATGTGAAAATCCCACAGGAAATACGGGTGGCCAGTTTATATGACAGTACGATGCTGGAATATTCGATTCCTTCAGTTACGAGCCTTCATTTTAACACCAGAAGCCTGGGTATGAATGCCTGCAGGCTCCTGCTTGAACAGCTTGGCGAACCGGTCGAAGGAGAGTATGTGCCTCTGAATTATCAGGTGATACTCAGGGAATCGACAAAATAATCGGATACGCTCTTTTCTTTATTCACGCGAAGCAACGAGCCGGAAAATCCCAAAAAACCGCGGAGCAACAGGAACGCAAACGGTTGCGCTTGCAAACAGGCTGGTTGAAAATAATTGTAAATAATGCACAAAAAAGAAAGGATAATACTGGCAGTTTCGTATAATTGACATGAAGGAATGGATGGGTTATACTAAACTTACGAGCAAACGGTTGCGCAAAAAAATTGCGCAACAGACGCAGTAGAACAAAATAAGGAGGATACTCGAATGAAATTAAAAAAAGTTCTTGCAGTTACCCTGACAGGAGCGATGGCATTGTCTTCTGCTATGTGCGTAAGTGCGGATGAGACCGAGACCGTGTCCCTGACCGTGTGGGGAGCAGAGGAAGACCAGACGCTTCTTAGTGAGCTGGCAGAAGGGTTCAAGGAAACATATGCGGAGTACGCGACATTTGACATCCAGATCGGTGTGGAGTCCGAGTCTACAGCGAAGGATACGGTTCTGACAGACGTAGAGGCTGCTGCTGATGTGTATGCATTCCCGGATGATCAGCTTACCGCTCTGGTAAATGCGGGCGCTCTTCTGGATCTGGAAGAGTATGCGGAAGTGATCGAAGCGTATGCGGGAAAGACGCTTGACGATGTGAAGAGTGCGAACGTAGAGGGTTCCGTAGAGGCAGCTTCGATAGACGGAGATCTGTATGCATTTCCGCGTGCGGCGGACAATGGCTATTTCCTGTATTATGATTCTTCTGTTATTTCAGCGGAAGACGCAGCGTCCTGGGATACTCTTCTGGCAGCGGCAGCAGAGGCAGGCGGCAAGGTTGGCATGACTCTGAACTCCGGCTGGTACAATGCTTCCTTCTTCTATGGCGCAGGCTTTACGACTGGTCTGAATGACGACGGTACAACGACCATCGACTGGAATGGTACCAGCGAAGATGGATACACAGGTGTACAGGTAGTATAGGCGATGCTTGAGATCGCTGGCAACGAAGCGTTCATGGCGATCGCAGACGGCGATATCTCCAATCAGATCGCATCCGGCGACCTTGTAGCGGTAGTTTCCGGTACATGGGATGCGGAAGCAGCTCAGAGCGCATTCGGCGATGGATATGCGGCTACCAAGCTTCCGACCTTTACGATCGGTGATGATCAGGTACAGCAGGGTTCTGTATCCGGATATAAGTATGTAGGTGTAAATGGTTTCTCAGAGCAGTCCGGATGGGCAGTGCTCTTTGCAGAATATATCACCAACGAGTCTTCTCAGGAAGAATTCTTTACACAGCGCCAGAGCGGACCTTCCAATATCAATGTTTCTTCTTCTGACGCAGTTCTTGAGAATGTCGCACAGGCAGCACTGGCAGAGCAGTCCGCTTATGGCCAGGTACAGAGAGTGGGCGACAAGTTCTGGGATCCGACCGCTACATTTGGCGAGCTGATCGCACAGGGCAGCCTGGCAGTTGATGACGAGGCAGCGATCCAGGAAGCACTGGACAGCCTGGTAGAAGGTGTGACGGCAGCGATCGAGTAAGCACAGATTTCTGCACAGGATTCTAATACGACTTGAAGATCGGGCAGGGGGCGGATATCCGGCTCCTGCCTGTTTTTATGCACAGGGCGCGTACTGTGTTTTGTGGCTTACGCCACACGCGCCCCGCGCCAGGCGGATAGGGGAAACGAGGCGTTCCCCTATCCGATTGCACACGAGCCGCGTGAGGAGTTTATCCAGCTTTCGCCACGCCATAAGGAATCAACCGGCATTGCCGGCAATCCTTATGACGTAGGACGCGGCTCGCGCGGACGGCTATGAGGCAGAAAGCTGCCTCCTGCCGATCATTCGCTGCTTTGAAGGGAGGTTTCTATGGATAAAAAGGAAAAACTGGGAGCTGCTTCCGCGGTGGGCGGCTTTTTCAGAGCCATTGGCAAATGGTTTTCCGCTTTTGGCACTGCGGTTGCCAAAGGCGATGCTTTCGTAAAGCTTTCGCTCATCTGGATGGGTGCGGGATATGCCAGACGGAAGCAGTACATCAAGGCTCTTCTGATGACAATACTTGAGGTGGCGGTCATTGCGTTTACCTTTATATTCGCTCTGCAGTATGTACCGAAATTCGGCACGCTCGGCACAGTGAAGATGGAAAAGGTTTTCAATATGGCGACGATGAAGAGCGAATTCAATGATTATGACAATTCGTTCCAGATCCTGCTTTATTCGCTGATCAGCTTTGTGGTCTGGTTTGCGTTTGCGGTAGTCTGGATGAAAAATGTGGTAAACGCGTATCGTCTGCAGGTGCAGGCGGAGCGTGGGATACATATCAATACGTTCCGTGAGGATCTGAGATCCTATCTGGATGAAAAGTTCCATATCACGCTGCTCACGCTTCCGGTGCTTGGTATTGTGATCTTTACCGCGATACCGATCCTGCTGCTGATTCTGGTGGCGTTTACCAATTATGACCAGAATCATATGCCGCCGAATGACCTGTTCTGGTGGGTTGGCCTGGACAACTTTATCAGTCTGTTTGGCGGCGGCGGTCTGACCAGCACGTTTGGCTATGCGTTTGTGCGTGTCCTCGGATGGACGCTTGTCTGGGCATTCTTTGCCACGTTTACCACTTATATCGGCGGTATTCTGCTTTCGCTGCTTCTGAACAGCGCGAAGACGCGGCTGCCGAAGCTGTGGAGGACCCTGTTTGTTGTGACGATTGCGGTGCCGCAGTTTGTATCGCTGCTGCTGGTGCGAAACTTTTTCTCAAACGGAGGCATTGTCAATACGATTTGCGCGAACATTGGTCTGACCGGGTTTTTGCGGAATATCGGCCTGATATCGACCAGCTATATTCCGTTTTTGTCTGCGCCGGGCTGGGCGCATGTGATGATCATCCTGATCAACATCTGGATTGGTGTGCCGTATCAGATGCTGATCGCGACTGGCGTGCTGATGAATCTGCCTTCGGATCAGCTGGAAAGTGCGCGTGTGGACGGAGCAAGACCGTTCCAGATCTTCAGGAGCATTACGATGCCGTATATGCTGTTTGTCACAGGACCTGCGCTTGTCACAGACTTCGTAAAGAATATCAATAATTTTAATGTAATCTACCTGTTGACAGAGAATGTCTACACGACGACAAACCAGGCGATGGCAAATTCACAGGCCAAGGAAGTCGATCTGCTGGTGACCTGGCTGTTCCGTCTGACGCAGGATTATTACAACTACAAGATGGCTTCTGTTATCGGTATTGTAGTCTTTGTCATCTGCGCGGTGTTTACGCTGTTTGCGTTTAACCGGCTGATCCAAGGAGACAGAGAGGAGGAATATCAATAATGACTGGATCCAAAAAGAAACAGAGAGGCATTTTCCTCCACAATCTGCTGATCGCGGTGCTGGCATTTATCTGGCTGATTCCGATCGTATGGCTGGTGACGACCTCGTTCAGCGCGTATTCCGGAATGAATACGAGTACCTTCTTCCCGCAGGAGTGGAGTCTGACTCATTACAAACAGCTGCTCTTTGAGACGGACACGGTGCAGCAGTTCCCGCAGTGGTTTATGAATACGTTTATCATTGCGTGCTTTACCTGCGTAATCTCGACTGCATTTGTGCTGATGGTGGCATACGCGACCTCGGTTATGCGCTTTCCGATGCGCAAACCGCTGATGAATATGGCCGTGATCCTGAACCTGTTTCCGGGTATGCTGGCGATGATCGCAGTGTACTTTACCTTGAAGTCGTTCAACCTGACGAACAGCTATGCCGGTCTGATCATGGTGTATTCGGCATCTTCCGGACTGGGTTATCTGATCGCGAAGGGCTTTTTTGACACGATACCGCGGGCACTCTGTGAGTCGGCTCGAATTGACGGCTGTAATGAGGCGAGGATTTTTACAAATATCATCATTCCGATGAGCCGCCCGATCATCGTGTATACGGTAATCAGCAGCTTCCTGACGCCCTGGATGGATTTCGTCTACGCAAAGATGATCCTGAATTCAGGTATTTCGTCCAAATATACGGTGGCGATCGGACTCTACAAGATGCTTGACAAGAGCCTGATCAATTCGTACTTTACGATCTTCTGCTGCGGAGGTGTACTCGTATCGATTCCAATTTCAATCCTCTTTATGATCATGCAGAAATTCTATGTGGAAGGAATTACCGGCGGTGCGGTGAAAGGATGATGCCAGGAATCTGCCAGGAAAAGCTGGCATTGGAAGACGGATGCTGAAAATCTAATGAGAAAATATGGATCGGGTATAACAGACAGGAAAGGGAAAGCTATGTACAAAAAGATTGTTAATATTATCCATCGCCCGGAGATGGTGCCGGAGTATGCCGAAAAAGT
>JAJBVF010000177.1 GCA_020859965.1 Clostridiales bacterium | reverse complement strand
TTCATCTCCAGCAGCGAGCCATAGACGTCCATAAAGTCTTGGGAAGTAGTTTGAATACTGAGCTTCCTTTTTATTTCCTCTATTCCGTATTTTCCCATGGCAATGGATTTATCCAGGGATTCCGTCACGGCAAGGACGGCTTGGCGAATGGCTTCGCTGTCTTTGACTGGGAGGATGTATCCCGATTTGCCGTCTTCGACGTATTGTTTGCTTCCGGCATTGACCGTAGTGATAACCGGTAATTCCATACAGCGGGCTTCCTTGACAATGGTGGGTCCTGTATCGGCCAGAGTTGGAAGTAACAAGCACCAGGCCGTTTCCATCTGCTGCCTGAGTTGCATCCTGGATAGTTCCCCAAGCCAATGGATATTGGGAGGGCATCCGGAATTTAGCTTGGTGCGTAGTTTCCCGTTTCCTGCAATATAAAGGTCTATATGCGCCAGGGAGGGATCTTTAAAGGCTTCAATCAGAAAGGGAAGACCTTTACGTTCGTTCAGTGATCCTGCGAACAGGCAGGATGGCCGTGTACTGGGAGCGCGTTTCTTTTCCTGGAACTCGGACTCAATGCCGTAGTCGATAAGATGGATGGAGGCTGCCGGGTTGAGTTTCCGGACACATTCCGCAGCCCATGGTGATTCACATGTAATATGCTGGTATGCCGGAGTTGTTCGTTTTTCCCAGAATGCTTGAAGGTGCGCCAGAAAGGGCATTTTACTTTCCCGGCAATAGGCATGCAGGGCCCCCTGGTATGATAATAATCGGGAATACGGCTGGTTCATGCATGCCTTGGCATATGGAAATTCAATGCCCCATGCATGGACCAGGGCTGGTTTCAGGGAATGGAGAAGAAGGCGTATTCTTTTAGAGGCAAGAAAATGCCCGCTTAAAAGTCCCAGAGCCAAACTTGGATCAGGCAGAATGTGAATGGTCTGGCCTTTCAGTTGCCGGACGGTATGGGCCTTTACATATTTTTTGAGAGTAATCCAATGAATTTCATAGCGTTTTTGATGAGCCAGATCGCAGAAAAAAGCATAAATCCATGGAATCAAGGTGTGGTCTTGATCTTGAAACTCTTCAGGAAGCAAGCGTCCCAAAGGCATGTTTGCCAAAATGGCGATAACAGGAAGAGATGACCGATTTTCCATATAAAAACAGCAAGGACTATTAATAACGCGGACGAATTGAAAAGTCCAGAAAATGCGCAAGTATGATGATGAGCGCCTTGGCTGCGAGCAAGATGAAAAAAAGATTGTGTCTGTTTTCTATCTGGAATCCCTTTTTTAAACTGATACAATGATGGTCTTTCTTTAAAACGGGAGACTTGGTCTCCGCAATCTCCTATTGAAAAATTTTAACGCGAAAATTCTCATAACTGAGAAACTTGGCTGGTCCGGAAAATGCAATGATGAAAATGGCGAGAAGGCGTTTTACCGTGGGATAACGTTCGTGAGGAAAATAGCCGGGGCCGAATTCATCCCATGGAATCAACTCAGTCCTTCTGCTTTGGGGTACGGGAGGAGGCAATGGAGCTGAGCAGGTCTTCCCATTGTTGATATACGACTGATGGGTCATACTGTTCCTGCCATTGCCGCAGCCCCTCGTGCCCTCGGCGCTCCCGGAATTTTTCGTCCGTCAGAGTCCCCACGGTTTTTTCCAATGTGGCGGAGGATGTTTTTTTCAGGATGATGCCTCCCTTCAGGGTGGAAACGGCTCCCACATCGGGAGCAAACCATGGGGTGCCGCACGACATGGCCTCCAGAATGCAAAGCGGCTGCTGCTCCTGATAGGAGTAAAGGAAAACGGCGGCGCTCTCCATAATGGCGGCTTCCACCTCCGGACGGGGAAGATTGTAAAGAATCCTGAATCTGGGATCGTCCCCAATAGCCTGCTCCATTTGCTCAGCGTAGGAATTGCGTTGCGGAACAAGGAAAAGGAAAACGATGTTGTCCAGCTTGGTTTGCTTTACATGGCGAATAAACAGAAGCTGCCGCTTCGTGTTGCAGGCGCTGGCGGGGCACGTGAAAACGGGAGCGTGGGACAATCCGTATTTTTCCCGGAAGAAAGGAACGGCTTGTTTCAGCGCCGGAAACGTGTTGGGAATGCAGACGTAACGGGAAAGATTCAGTTTGGAGCAGTAGTAATAATCGAACCCTTTGAAGGGCGTTCCATAGGAGTCAAGGAAAACAAGGCGGTTTAACGGGGATTCCCGGTGTACGTTCAGAATGCCCCTGCGTATTTGGAAAAAGGAGGAGAGCCATTTTTTCATGCCGAAAAAAGGAGGGTAGTCCACGCGGAAATAGGAACGGAGGTTGGTGGGCATGCCGTGGGAACGCAGAAAAAAGGGAAGGCGCTTTTCCCGTGCGCATGCCAGCAATTCCTTCCGGCACCAGCCCGACCAGGAATGGTAAACGATAAAATCCGGCTGGATATCTTTTAAAAAAGCGTCCAGGTACTCCTTCAAGCGTTTGGTGTCGTCCGTCAGGGAATCCGGCAGGGCCGTGATGGGGCAGCATCTTGTGCGGGAAGGATCCTCCGGCAAATCCTGCTGGCGGGTGAGGACGTGAATGTCCCAGCCTCTGGAGCCCAGGCTGTGCGCCATTTCATAGGCCGCCATACTCACGCCTCCTTCCCCGGGAGGGAAGGCATAGGCGGCAATCAGAATCCTTCCTTTGCTCACGGGCGGTAATATAGATGGAAGAGGGAAATAAAACAAGAATGCTTTATGGAACAATGTTGGATAACTGGTATGGATCAGGTTGTGGCTTATGGATAAAAAGATGTTGATGCAGTGGAATGTTGTGCTAGATTAATGCCGCTTTTCATGGCCGTATGACTGGCAGAATATCCTGTTTGTATTTTACCAGCCGGATAAATGAAACCGGGTATGAATGATTTCTGTATTTTTTGTTTTCTCGTGAAGAGAGGATAAGTCCATGGAATAAATGGTATGAAGGAGTCTCGCGTAAAAAAAAGCCTGTTGAATGCCCGGGTGAACCTCATTTTTTATGTTCTGATTCTCATCATTTCATTTTTTTCAAGAAAAGTTTTCCTGAATTGCCTGGGCGCTGATTTCGTCGGTTTGACGGGAACTTTAATGAATCTGCTGAATTTTCTTAATTTGGCGGAGCTTGGCATAAGCACGGCTATCGGATATGTGCTTTATAAACCTATTTTTGAACATGATGAGGCCAGAATTAATGAAATTATTTCTGTTCTGGGTTACATGTACCGGTGGATAGGGCGCATCATTATTGCCGCCGGATTGCTGCTTTCCTGTTTTCTGCCGCTGATCTTCCCTTCAACGGGATTTTCCTATGGAATCATCTATTTTGCTTATTATTCTTTTCTCGCCTCTTCCCTGATTGGGTACTTCGCCAACTACAGGCAGACTCTCCTGGGGGCGGACCAGAGGAATTACGTGGTGGCCTTCTATTTCCAGACGGCCTCCATAATCAAAATTTTATGCCAGATATTATCTGCGTGGTATACGGGCAGCTATTATCTATGGATAATGATAGAACTGCTGTTCGGCATTATTTATTCCTTCATCCTTAACTGGAAAATTAATCAGGTATATCCCTGGTTGAAAAGCAATGTGGCTCTGGGAAAGGAACTGTTCAGGAAATACCCTGAGGTTATTAAATATACCAGGCAGCTCTTTGTACATCGGCTGGGTTATTTTTTCCAGTTCCAGGTCACGCCGTTTCTGGTTTATGCATTTGTTTCCCTGCAGATGGTCGCCTACTATGGCAACTATTCCACCATCATGGATAAACTGTTCCTCCTGGTCAACAACCTGCTGGGCAGCACGGAAGCCAGCGTGGGAAATCTGATCGCGGAGGGGAATGCGGAAAAAATCCGCAAGGTATTCAATGAATTATTTTCCCTGCGCATGCTGATAGCCGGGACAATCTGCTTTACCCTTTACCAGCTTCTGGAGCCATTCATCACGCTTTGGCTGGGAGCGGGCTACATCCTCCCCCGGGAAATCATGATCCTGATCATCATCAACCTGTTCATCACTGTCACGCGGGGTGCAGTGGATCAATTTTTATACGGCTACGGCCTGTTCTGGGATGTCTGGGCGCCCATTGTAGAAAGCGTGATCAACATTTCCGTAGCAATTATCGGAGGTTACCTATGGGGATTGCCCGGCATTCTTCTGGGGGGTATTTCCAGCCTGGTGCTTATTGTTGGCATTTGGAAACCCTTCATGCTGTACACTTGGGGATTCAGAAAGAACGTGATGAATTACTGGCTCCAATTCGGTTACCAGCTGGCGCTGATTCTGATACCTATGGTGCTGATGAACTGGATTTGGAAATATTCCCCCTTGCAACCCTCCGGGTCTTTCCTGAACTGGTTTGCCTGCGCCTTCCTGATGGTTGTTTCCTATGGCGTCATAACGATTCTTTTAATGTATTGCTGTACGAAAGGCATGCGTGGCATGGTACATCGTGGACTGGCAATAGCGGGGACGCGGCTGCTCTGGAAGAGGAAAAAGTAAGCGTTCCCTATGGGGCATTATAATGATTTTTTACTTCCTTGGCAGGAAAAATAAGTGCAACTCTTTTTTATTCATATATTCAGGGTAACTGGTTGATTTCCACGACAGCGGTCTGGGCATAGTGGTGGCCGACAAAAACCCACACTTGCCGGGGTTGCCCGGTCGTGTTGGGGGCAAGCGTCAGGGTGATTTGGCCGCCGCTGGCTGGTATCTGCTCCGCGGATTGGCTGCACCATACGGCGGCGGGGTCATGCCCGCACATCGTGTCGTTAATGGCGTACACAGCCTCCGCCAGCGTGGAGGATACCGTCAGCGTTACTTCACCGCCTTCCGCTCCCACCTCCAGCGCGGAAGCCGTCACCTCCGGCACGGGCTTGATCGCCACTCCGTCCATGACCACCTTCCCCAGGATATCCCTGGCCGCCGTGCTGCCGGGCAGGCTGCCCGTGTTCACCCGCATTCCGGCCATTCTCAACCCTGTCTCCTGCGCGCTGGCCACTTCATGGGCTTTGACTGTTGCTGACAATACAGCCGTATGGCCGCCGCCGCAGAACCGCGCTGTCATGGGCATGACGTATTGCCCGTCGACGAACAACTCCCACCTGTTTTCAACGTAGGGATGGTCTGCCGCATGCCGGGGCGCCATTGCTACGGCAAGATAGGTGGCGTTTGGGACCAGCGCCCACACATACCGGGCTTCCCCGTTGCCGCGCCCGTAATCCGTGCCGCGAATCAAGCAGGATGCAGAACTGCCCAGGTAAGACTTGCCGTATAAAGTCGCCTGCCAGGCGGGCGTCATATCATAACCGTTGTAATTATTAACGGAATTGAGCAGAGGAAACCTGTAATCCTGCCCTGTCCCGGCATGGTCATAATTGCACCAGTGAATGGGATGCGCATAGCATGGCGAGGACGGGTTTGTGGTGCATCCATAGCCATGTGTGGTGCTTCCCAGCATGATGGACGCCTTGTCCGCCCCCGTAATGCACCATGCCGCCGCCGCCGCAAAACTGGAATCTTTGTAGGTTCCCAGTGAATGAGCAAATTTCCAGGGCTTGGTGCCCACCCCCAGCAAGGAAATGCCGGAGGCGGGAGTCATTCTAATGACATGGTCATATAGTTCATTTTCAATGATGCCTTCCTTGACGGATGCATTGGCGCTGGAATACTTGTAAATGCTGAGGGATTGCATGCGCGCCAGCAATGCCACCCATGACGGAACGGCGGCATAGGAGGCGCTGCGCACCAGGAGCCATTCCCGTCTGGCCTGCTCTTCGAGCATGGAGTCCCAGGACAGGGCCTCCTGGGCCGTGGCAGGCAGCGGCACGCGAACGCCTCCGTTGGCGTTGACGGTGCCGGCAAAGGTTCCGGACTCCGCCATCATATTTTTTAAAATGGCATCCTCTCCGGGTTGAACGCCGTCCTGGACAAACAATCTCGGGACGGGCGTTTTAAAAATCTGTATGACAAAAGCGTTTTCATCGGATATTTCTACCGCATCCGTCGGAGCCACAAAACCGTATTGGCCCGCTTTTCCTGCTTCCAGAACAAGCATGAGATCCACGCTGGAACTTAAAACGGCATGTACTGTACAAGCTTTTGTACAAGTCATTACATAGGAACTTCCTTTGATAGTGTCAACTTTCATGAATAAACTAATTTTTAAAATACTCCCTACTTGCCGATACGGTCATCAGGTATAAAACGTTGACGCATTCTTGCACACGCTTTGCTGGCCTGCTTTGAATGCGTGTACTGCCAGAACTGGTTGGCGGAAATAGTCACCGTGGAACCCGGTCGTGGAAAACTAATGGAGGCATCCGTAAAATGATCTTTTTGGACAAGCCGGAAAATCACTATACCGGAA
>JAJBVF010000097.1 GCA_020859965.1 Clostridiales bacterium | reverse complement strand
CAATAAAGACGATCACTGCCATTGCCGTCAGAAGCATGGTCAGGATTTCATTGGAAGATTCCGCCGCCTCCAGTTTGCTGCTCGCATCAGAAAAAGTAAATTCCGCATTGCTGTAATTTTCTTCCAGAACGATTCCCACATCCTCAATGACGCTGTCAACCGCATTGACATCTTCTGCGATCACCGTGATCACCGGGCTGATATCCGTGCCGGTAATATATTTGATACCCGTCGCATACGGAACGAAAATGGATTCATCCGGTGTGATGTTTGCGGATACCGTAGAGGAAGATGCGAGTACGCCAATCACCGTATATGCGCGGTCGTCCAGATAAAGCGTCTCTCCATAAGCATCCGCTGCACTTTCGAACAGTTCCTTCGCCACAGAGCTTCCAAGCACACAGACTCTTGATGCGTTATCACTGTCGTCGTCCGTCAGGAATTCTCCTTCCGCCATTTCCAGATTGCTGACGGTATAATAGCTGTAATAGACACCTGCCACTGTGTAGGTCTCTGCCTCGGTCAGATCTCCGCCTTCCACAGAAGTCCGGGAGGTATAAGAGATTGTCGCGCCGTCAAGTCCCGACACAAATGTCTCAATATCCTCAACGTCTTCAATAGACAAGATGATATTTTCCTGATTCAGCCGATCGTCTGTCAGATCTGCAGCTTCCGTCTCATCCTCTGCCTCATCCGCTTCCGCCGCTGCGGCCGTTTCCGCTTCACTCATATCTTCGGAATCATTCCCGGTCTCGCCTTCCGCAAGCCCGGATTCGTCTCCCTCCAGGCTGCCGTCCGCGGCATTTTCACCTGCAGCATCATCCGTTCCTTCTCCATCGGCACTTCCTTCATTTTCACCGGCTGCTGCGTCTCCCGCATCACTCCCGGCGGAATCCTCAGCGTCTCCGTCCGGCATTTCTCCGCCGGAAAACATATCCTCAAGGTCACTCATATCTACATCGCCATTGGCAAATGCCTCCGCCATGTCAGCCATGTTTTCCATATTGCCCATATCTGACCTGCCGCCGCCATCTGTACCTGAGGAATCATCGGAAGAAAAACCACCGCCCATGCCGCCGCCGTTGTCAGAGAAATTTCCTCCGCCAGCCATTCCGCCGGAATTTGCACTATCAGTATTCCCGGAACTGTCACCGCCGCGGCCGCCGCCAAACATGTTGCTGATACCGCCCATGATCATGCTTCCGACATTGTCAAGGGAAAAACTGTTTCCGCCGGAAGTGGTTTCCTCGCCCTCATATTCATAGCTGACATCAATCGATCCCGCATTCAGGCTGGCAAACTGTTCCGCGACATCCATCTGACCGCCGCGGCCGATCGCGATCACCATGACAATCGTCGCAGCGCCGACCACGATGCCGATTGAGGTCATAACTGATTTGAACTTATTCTGATTGATATTCAGCCAGACAAGTCTCAGCAGTTCTGTTATCCTCATTCTGTCACCTGGCTTTCTATCAATACGGTCTGTCCTTCTTCCAGACCGGAAGTAACTGCCACCGTTGTACCATTGGAATATCCTGTCTCAATCGTCACTTCCTCAATTGTGCCGTCATCCTGAAGTACTTTTACATAAGAACGCGTCCCATCTGTATGCACTGCGCGGTTGGAAATATACAGCGTATCCGTCTCCTCTTTTGTAACAAAGGTCACCTCGCCGGTCATGCCGGAATAGACCTTGCTGATATCGCCGGTAAAGCTGACCGTCACTTCATAGTTTACCGTAGAAGATCCGGTTGTCGCGGAAGTAGCAATCTCTGTCACTTCTCCCTCAAACGTCTCATCTTCATACGCGGTAAGCTCTATGGATACCGTATCTCCGGTCGAAATCTCTGAAATATCATCCTGAGAAACCGACACCGTCATCGTCACATCATCTTCATCCGAAAATGTTACCACGGTAGATTCACTGGTCAGCGTATCGCCTTCACTGTAGGAAACTGACATCACAGTTCCCGAATATTCAGAATAAATCACACCATCACCGATCTGCTCCTCAAATTCTTCCAGCGCCGCCTCAGCTTCCTCCAGTGTATCCTGCGCGTCCTCCAGATCATCCGTCAGACCATCCGTATCAATTTCATAAAGCTGATCCGCATATTCATAATTGGTCATTGCATTCTCATAGGTCTGCTTTGCTTCAATCGTTCCGGTCGTAAGATTGTTTTTCGCAATTTCCAGATTTGCTTCGATCGTCTCATAATTCAGCTGCGCTTCTTCCAGATCGTCTTCCACATCTTCGCCGTCATCGTAATCTTCCTGCAGTTCTTCGACCTCTTCCGCGGCTTCTTCAAGCTCTTCTTCCAGCTCTGTTATCGCATTTTCCAGGCTCGTGATCGTCGCGTTATAAGTAGCCTCTGCAGTCTCCCCTTCCGCAATATACATAGCATAGGTATAATCTGCCTCCGCCTGCTTCGTCTCCACATTGATCTCTTCCTGCTTCACAGTAAGCTCTGCGCTCGTCACTGCCGCTTCCAGCTCTTCCCGGTAGTCCTCAATACTCTCCTCCGTAATTTTCAGCAGCGCATCTCCCTCGGAAACCACCTGGCCGACCGCCACATAGACTTCCTCTACCTCAAGATCCGTCGAAGACCCGGAAGAACTGCTCGAAGAACTGTCTGAACTCATGCTGCTCATGGCGGACATATCCGTTCCGGCTGAACCGGAAGAGCTGCCCGATGAACTGCTTGAGCTCGAAGAACTCTCCACAACTTCGGCCACCTCAAACTCCTGATCAGCCGTACCGTAGGTCACCGTGCCGCTCTCTGTAATACCGGAAATGACTGAACCGTATTTTACTGTTTCCTCTTTATACGAAGTCGTATCCTCTGTGTCGGACGCCTGCTGCTTCTGATAAACCATCCAGCCTCCGGCTCCTGCGCCTGCAATTACAATCAAAATGACAAAATTTCTGAAAAAATGGCTTTTCTTCTTTTTTCTCTGTTTGCTCATAATGACTCCCCATCTTCCTGCTCTGCTGTTATTATGCCTCTTCGTCATCCGTCACAGTAACGACCGCCGCCGTCCCGGAACTCAGGCGCCCCCTGCCGTTTTCGATCGACACCACCACTTCATAATTTACCGTTGTCCTTGAGGTTCCTTCTTCCGCTTCCGCGCTCTTCTCAGTAATCGTTCCATCCACTGTGCCGGAGCCGCTAAGCTCCACACTCACAGTATCACCAACCGCCATTTTGGCGATTTCGTACTGGGATACTTCAAGGGTAACTGTGACTACATCTGTATCATAAATGCTGTATATTGCAGTCGCGCTGCTTAAGGTATCATCCGCCTCATAGTTTATAGCTGAAAGAGTTCCGGCTGCCGCCGCCGTAACCGTGCCATCCTCCAGACTCTCCAGAGTTTCCAGCGCATCCTCCAGCTCTGTCAGGGCATCCTGATACGACTGCAATTCCTCTTCCAACTCCGCTACTGTCTGCTGATAGGTAATTTCCGCAAGTTCAGCCGCCAGCATGGTTGTATCATATGCATACTGAATATCCAGCTCGGTCGGCGTCTTAATACGCAGAAGCTCTTCATACTGCAGCTGTACCGTTTCCTGCATATCATATAATTCTTCCAGAAGATCTTCTGCCTCATCCTCGTCTGTCGCCGTCTGCTCCAGAAGGCTTTCCGCATCCGTCAGGTCATACGTATTTCCAAACAGGCTGTCACTCTCGCTGTCGCCGTTCATTCCGCCGGAGGACTGGGTGGAAACATCCGAACCGGCAGAAGCCGAAACATCTGATGCTGCCGAGGTGGAAAGATCCGCACTGC
The DNA here is from genome assembly GCA_020859965.1 of Clostridiales bacterium. Classification (GTDB taxonomy): domain Bacteria; phylum Bacillota; class Clostridia; order Lachnospirales; family Lachnospiraceae; genus Choladousia. Next base: position 2,587 of record JAJBVF010000097.1, on the reverse strand, counting down.
CGCCTGAGGAAGACGAACCTCCGGCGGAACCGGAACTGCCGGACATGGATGACATAGCAGACATGGCAGCTGACATCTCGGATGACGACATCTCAGACGCATCCGAACTACCAGATTCTGAAGCATCCGTATCCGATGTCCCACTCATGCCCGATGACCCGCTGGTACCTGACTCTGAGCCGTTCATACCAGCTGTTCCGCTGGTATCTGATTCCGTGTCTTCTGTATCGAATGTATTGCTCATACCAGATGTGTCTGAGAAATCACTGCTTTGAGATTCCCCATCGGATGATGTTTCCTTCGTACTGCTGTCCGTCTGCGCCGCAGCCAGGTCTGTCTTCAACAGCGCTATTATTTCTTCCGTTTTTTCGTCAATCGCCTCTTTGATCTCTTCCAGTTCCTGGGTGTATTCGAAATAGTCATAGTAAAGATCCTGTCTGGTTTCTTCCAGACTGTAAAGCTCTGCGATCCGGTCTTCCAGATCCAGGATCAGATCGTCGATCTCCTCAGCAGCGGACTCCGCTTCAGAAGCCGCCTCCGACGCAACTGTCGCTGATGATTCCGCAGTTTCCGCGGCAGATACTGCAGTTTCCGCGGACTGTGCGGCTGACGCTGCATAGCCTGCAGCCTCTGACGCAGCTGTCTCTGCGGCTGTCTGCGCGGATTTTGCACTTTCAGCCGATGCGGCAGCTTCCGTTGCTGCCGTTTCCGCTCTGGATGCAGCTGATTCTGCAGCTTCCGCATATGCTAATGAATCGGAAGTCTGCGCTTCCGTCGCTGCTGATTCCGCTTCTGTCGCCGCCGACTCTGCTTCCGTCGCCGCTGATTCCGCCTCGGAAGCATCTGTCGCGGCCTCCGTTGCCGCTGATTCCGCTTCCGTCGCCGCCGATTCTGCCTCTGTCGCTGCTTCTGTTGCCTCCTCAGCCGCGGATTCCGCCTCTGTCACTGCTTCCGTTGCCTCCTCAGCCGCGGATTCTGCTGTCTCCACCGCCTCAGAAACGGTATCTACCAGCGTTTCGCCCGGCAGCTCGTTCGAAGACTGTGTAGTCGTCGAATCGGTACTTTCCAGATCTGCGGTGGTCTCTTCTTCCGTTTCCGCTTCTGTATCCAGTACCAGATGTCCGGCGCCCGCAAGTACCGAGGTATCATATCCTTCCAGCTCATAGAGCTCTTCCAGGATTTCATTGTAATCCTCATTTTTTTCTTTCAGCTGCGTCTCCAGCTCAGTCAGCTTCACCGTGACTTCCGATTCCTGCGTCTCCAGTTCGGCCAGCTCTGATTCGAGTACTGTAAGAGAATCTTCCGTTTCCGTTTCTGACTCTGTTTCCGTTTCCGACTCAGTCAGAATCTCCGTTTCGCTTTCTGTCGCAGATTCTGTTTCCGATTCGCTCTCCGTCTCGCTTTCCGATTCCGACTCGCTCTCTGACTCTTCCATGTCATCCATCATTTCTGATTCGCTTTCCATCTCCGATTCTTCTTCAGAGCCGGATCCGCTGCTTCCCGAAGAACTGCTGCCTGAGGAGCTGCTGCTCGAAGAATCATCGTCATCATACTCCCCATTTTCCAGATCCTCGATCCTCTCCTCCATTTCGGTAAGGACTTCCTCATGTTCCTCAATCGTATCTTCGAGTTCCGCTTCCGATTCCGAGCGCACAAATTCCGCCTGCTCCGCTTCTGCCTGCGCAAGCTCCAGCGTATATTCCGCCGACTGCATACTCTGCGCATAAGAGAGCTCCTCATCCGTCAGATTATTTTCCGCCCGGATAATAGCCGCTTTGTAATAAGCCAGCGCCTCCTGGTAACTGTCGTCCGTTATTTTCAGAATACTTGTGCCTTCCTGCACATAAGAACCGGAAGATACATAGACTTCCTCCACAATCAATTCTGCCGCAGTCGTATCAAACTCCGCATAGTAATCTGTCGACGCGATCTGTGTTGTACCCTCATATTCCAGACTTTCCGTATCCGCGAAAGCCACCGTACAATCCATGATCTGCCCACAAAAAACAGCCAGCGAAAGAAAGCATCCAAGAACCGCCTTTTTCCCTGACCTGTCAAAATATCCATTACTCTTGTTTATCTTCATCCGATGACCACCCTTCTTATTTTCTCCCGCTAAAACACTCATTTTTCCTGATATTTCAAAAGTATAACTTCCTGTTCTGATGATATTGAGTTTCTGTGTTCATTTCTGGGGTAAAGTTTGAAAAAAATGTGAAAAGAAGAGCAGGGTGTGCCGTTCACTCCCTGCTCCTATGTGTTTCTGTCTGTTCTATTGTCTATTCGTCCGTATTACTCGTCTGTTCCCCGGTCTTCGACTCCACTGACTCTCCGGCCGTCGGCGTCTCCGCCACTGTTTCCGATGTCCCGGCTGTCGGTGTCTCTGCCGTTGTTTCCGGTGCTCCGGCTGTCGGCGTCTTCGCCGCTGCTTCCGGTGTCCCGGACACTATCGTTGGCGCAGTCTCTGTACCTGCTTCTGTTTTCTTCTCCGGTGCCTGATTTTCCGCTGCCGGTGCCGGATTCACTACGGCTTCTTCGGTCTCTGCGGTACGCTCTGCGATCCGCGTCTGTGTCTTCTGCCCAGAAT
>JAJBVF010000375.1 GCA_020859965.1 Clostridiales bacterium | reverse complement strand
TCTTACAGCTTCCGCCGTAATCAGAGGCACCACCGATAAAGCAGGAACCAATCTCATCCATCTCGAAGGAGTTACCGGTCGAACCGTTTACGGAACCGACACGTGCCAGGCAGAGCAGTCCGCAAAGACCTGCCAGCAGTCCCATGTTTGCGTAAGCGATAAAGTATACTCTATCTGTGTTGATACCGGAAAGCTTCGTTGCCTTCTCATTGCCGCCTACCGCATAAAAATATCGGCCAAACGCAGTCCTGGAGGTAATAAAGTTGTAGATCATGCAGATCGCCACTACCCATACCAGCATAACGGAAATGCCCTTGTACTGGCAAAGCATATTGCAATACCACAGCAATAAAACAGAAATCACTGCTGCACTGCCGAAATCCGCAAGCGCACTGTTCTGACGATAGCCCTTTTTTGCCTTGCTCGCGCGGGAAGAGATCTTCATGTAGAAAATGATGATGACCGCGATTGCGCCGATCACCAGCGGAGAAAGCGTCCGTGTGTCTGTATCCAGACCCGGAATCCTGATATATGCGGTAAAAATGTTCAGAAACGCTTTATTCTGGACAGATACTGTTTTGCTGTTTAATACCAGACGTCCAAAGCCTCGGAAAATAAACATACCGCCCAGTGTGGTGATAAACGGAGGAATACGGACATAGCCGATCCAGAAGCCCTGCCAGATGCCGCACGCAAGGCCAATCAGCAGGCAGAGCAGAATGGTCAGATACACATTCCATCCATAATTAGAGATCAGGACTGCGGCGATACCGCCTACAAAACAAATTACTGATCCAACCGAAAGATCAATGTTGCCGCCGGTCAGAATGCAGAGCAGCATACCACATGCCATAACCAGCACGTAGCCGTTCTGCAGCATCAGATTTGACATATTCTGCGGATACAGCAGACGGCCGTCCGTCAGAAAATAAAACAGAATAAATACAACGACAAGGGCGATGACCATTGTGTATTTTGTAAAGAAGCTTTTTACATCGAGCTTGCCCGTGTCCTGAGTTTCGTTCTTATTTGCCATTAAAACACACTCCCTTTCAGTTTCCCGCACTTATAATATAACCCATGATTTCTTCCTGCGTGGTGTTCTTTGCCTCTACTTCGCCGCAGAGTTCACCTTCATTCATAATATAAATGCGGTCGCACATACCGATCAGCTCCGGCATTTCTGAAGATATCATGATCACCGATTTCCCATTGTCTACCATCTGATTAATCAGGCAGTAGATATCATACTTGGCACCGACGTCGATACCACGAGTCGGCTCATCCAGGATCAGCACATCCGGCTCCGAGAACATCCACTTGCCAAGCAGAGCCTTCTGCTGATTGCCGCCGGAAAGGTTGCCGATCATCTGCTCGATGGACGGCGTCTTTGTTCCCATCTCCTCCGTCATCTGCTCCGCTGCTTTCTTTTCTGCAGTGGAATCAATGATACCGTTATTACATACCTTATCCAGACGTGCTAGTGTGGTATTGAAACGGATGGATTCACCCAGTATCAGACCATTTGTCTTCCTGTCTTCTGTTACATAGGCAATCTTATTGTGAATCGCCTGCTCAGGCGTCTTCAGCTCAACCTTTTTGCCATCCAGATAAACCTCACCGGAAATATCTGTGCCGTAGCTTCTGCCAAATATCGACATGGCAAGCTCCGTGCGTCCTGCACCCTGCAGACCGGAAAAGCCCACTACCTCGCCCTTATGTACCTTAAAGGAGATATTGTCATCCACAATCTTCTCCGGATAGAGCGGATGGTGTACCGTCCAGTTCTTCACTTCCAGCCCCACTTCTTTGCTGACATTATGCTTCCGCTCCGGATAGCGGTCGTCCATCGGACGTCCTACCATACCCTTAATGATACGATCCTCGCTGAATTCATCTACGCCCTTCACCAGCGTCTCAATCGTCGAACCGTCACGCAGGATAGTCGCCTTGTCCGCACAATAAATAATTTCATTCAGCTTATGCGTGATAATGATCGAAGTCAGACCGTCTTTCTTAAATTCCATCAGAAGATCCAGCAGCATCTTCGCGTCCTCGTCATTCAGCGAAGAGGTCGGCTCATCCAGGATCAGCAGTTTCACGTTCTTCGAGAAGGCCTTTGCAATCTCGACCAGCTGCTGTTTACCGGTACCAATATCCTTGATCAGCGTCTGAGCAGACTCATGCAGTCCCACCTGCTTCATATGTTTTTCGGCTTCATTGTAGGTCTGATCCCAGTCAATCGTGCCGTATTTGTTTTTCTTTTCATTTCCAAGGAACATATTCTCACCGATCGTAAGAAGCGGGATCAGCGCCAGCTCCTGATGGATGATTACAATTCCCTTTGCCTCACTGTCCTTCAGTGTTTTAAACTGGCAAAGTTCTCCGTTATAATAGATTTCTCCGTCATAGGTGCCCGCCGGATAAATACCGGACAGCACATTCATCAGCGTGGATTTTCCCGCACCGTTCTCGCCGATCAGCGCGTGGATTTCTCCGCGCTCCACGACCAGATTCACGTTATCCAGTGCTTTTACTCCCGGAAATTCTTTTGTGATGGATTTCATTTCCAGAATAGTGTCACCCAAAAGACTTCCTCCTTTCCGCTATTCCAAAACCGGCCTTTCATAATTTCCGGTTTCGGCATTTTCTCCGCGCAACGTTCATGCATCTTTGTCAGGTCTTATGCTTCGCACGGCGCATCGCGGCATATAATCTCAGAAAGGGCGGGACAGCCGCCCCGCCCTTTCATCAGGTTCAAACAAATTTATTATCAGCAGTGATTACTCTACAGCTGTAAGGTATCCATCCTCACCCATCTCATAGAGTCCGGTGTCAACCAGCTCTTCAAGATTGTCTGCTGTAATTACGCTCGGTACAAGCAGGAAGGACGGGCAAACATTGCCTTCTGTAGTCTCATAGGACTCAGTATCATAAGCGCACTCAATTTCGAATGTATCGCAGAGAGACTCGTCAATGGTGTCGCCAGCCAGCATTGCCTGTGCAAGAGACAGGGTAACGATCGACTCGTTGCTTACGTTCTTATAAACGGTCATGGTCTGGATACCGTCAACGATATTTGCAAGGTTCGCTACGTCGCCGTCCTGGCCAGTAATAATAACTGTGTTGTCTCCAGCATAGTCAGAAGTGATGCCCTGTGCTACACCAAGAGCGGTGGAGTCGTTCGAGCAAAGCCATACATCCAGCTGTGTGCCGTCTGCATAGTAAGAACCGAGGATGTTCTGTGCTCTCTCAAGAGCGGTCTGGGTATCCCACTGATCCGTTGCAACGGTATCGAAATCAGTCTGTCCGGAAACAACTACAAGTGTGCCTGCCTCAATGTACGGATTCAGTACATCCATAGCACCATTGTAGAAATAGCCTGCGTTGTTGTCAGCCGGGTCACCTGCTGTGATCTCCATGTTGTAAACCGCATCGCCTGCATTCTCCAGATCCAGAGCCTCTACGATGAACTCGCCCTGAAGCTGACCTACTGTGTAGTTATCAAAGGATACATAATAAGATACTGCATCGTTCATGATCAGACGGTCATAAGCGATAACCGGAACTTCCTGATCCGCTGCCTCATCCATAGCCGTGTTCAGAGCCTCACCATCAACAGCCGCAACGATAAGGATATCTACGTTGTCTGCCAGAAGATTCTGAATATCACTTACCTGCTGAGAAGAATCATTATCAGAATAAACAAGCTCAACAGCATAACCTGCGTTCTCAAACTGCTCTTTCAGATATTCACCATCACGATTCCAACGCTCCAGAGACTGTGTCGGCATGGAAATACCGATCGTCTGTGTCTCTTCTGCCGCCGCCGGTACCGCGATCGCGCCGAGCGCCATTGCTGCTGACATAGCTACAGCCAGTTTTCTGAATTTCATAAGAATTACCTCCATTCGTTTTGGCAGTCATATTGACCACGTTTTTTGATGTTTACATCCTATCACATGTACAAATTGCATAAAATGGAATCTCTTGGGGTGAAACTGTAAATTCTTAAAAAGAAAAAACTTCATTCAGCCACAAAACAGGATTTTTTTGGCTTTCTGCCGGAAAAATCGCAAGAATTTACTTTTTTTACATGGGAAATCGTGTTCATTTATGATAGAATAGGTGCATGAAAAAGACATCCCTGACTATTACCATTATTTTAATCTTCTGTGTCCTGGTCCTCTCGATCGTATGGTCCTATTTCCGGAACAGTCTGGATTCGCTTGACCTGCCTGACACTTCCGCATCCGAAGCCTATGACCGGCATTATGTGCTGATACCGGACGAGGAAAACTCTGTTCTCTGGCAGGCGATTTATGAGAGTGCGGTTCAGGAAGCAAATGAGAACAGTGCCTATCTGGAGCTTCTGGATCAGAGTTCCGGCATCTCCTATACGACGGCGGATTATCTTCGTATTCTGATCGCGTCGCAGGTAGACGGTATTATCCTGAAACCGGATGGTACGGATGAAGTGCGTGAGCTGATCGATAAAGCAGTGGAAAAAGATATTCCTGTCGTCACTGTACTGGAAGACGACTCAGACAGTCAGCGCATCAGCTATGTTGGCCTCAACAGCTATCAGCTGGCCGACACCTATCTGGAGCTCGTGCTCTCTCTTCTGGATCAGGATGGGGGTGAGATCATGATCCTGCTGGATTCCGAATCAGTGAATCCGATCCAGACGCTGGCCGCGTCTCAGTTTACAGGATCGATCGAACAGCAAAAGGATTCCGGGCAGGAGGTCAATGTTTCTCTGTATTATCTGGAAAACTCCGCGGATTTTGACTCCGAAGAAGGTATCCGTGAGCTGTTTGTCAACTATTCCCCGCTGCCGGATATTCTGATCTGTATGGACGAGATCCTGACGGAATGCGCGTATCAGGCGCTGATCGACTACAACGAAGTCGGCAGCACCGACATCATAGGATTTTACTATTCCGATCAGATTCTGGAAGCGATAGAAAAAGAGATCATCCCGGTTACGCTCGTAGTGGACACCTCCGACGTAGGCACCTGCTGCATCGATGCCCTGACTGAATATCATACGCTCGGTCACACCAGCAGCTACTACAGCGTAGGCCTTAGCCTCATCACGGAAGAAAATGTCGCAGATTATTTCTCAGAGACCGAAGAGAATGCGACCTGAGCATAAAATACCGGGCTTTTGCTTTTGCGGTGCAGGTAATCCTGCAGAATTTCATCAATAAGGACAACAGACATGAAAAACAGAAATCCCTTTTCCCGCCTGTCTTCCATCCAGACGCGCATCAATGCAGCTGTTTTGCTCGCCCTGGCGCTTGTTCTGTGCATGAATCTATTTCTGATCAGTGAGATCAATTCCGCGGTACAGCGGATCGATTCCGTGTTTACGAGCAACGTCTCTGTCAATACGCTCTCCGATACCCTGGAACAGATTCAGGACAATGTCTATGAATATTTAAATACAAAAAGCAGTCAGGCACTGGAGAATTATTACAGCTATGAGCAGGAGTACCGCCTGCTCCTGGAGGATTTAAATGATAAAAATGTAGACAATGAAATCCTGATGCTGGAAAAAAATATCCGCAATATGTCTGAGACCTATCTGGAGCAGACCAGTATCACGGTACAGGCCAAACGCGGCCGGAATGTAGAAGGCTATAAAGAATCCTATGAGCTGGAAACACAGCTGTATGAATACATCAATACCTATATCTACCGTCTGAACACGATGCTCTTTCGGGAAAATTCGACCAGCTATCAGGCACTTATCTCCTCTATGAAGGTGCTGGAAAATGGCAGCCTCATTATCATGGCAGCAGCTTTTGCGGTCTGTATGCTTGTCATTGCAATTTTTGTCCACAATATGATCCGGCCTCTTACTGTCCTTTCCTCTACCGCACATGAGGTGGCCAGCGGAAATCTTGATGTGCCGCAGCTTCCTGTCATCTATGAAGATGAAGTAGGTGTCGTGACACGCGGATTCAACCAGATGCTTGCCAGTATCCGTGAATATATCGACCGGCTGCGCGACAGCATGGAGACAGAGGCACAGCTCAAAGAGCGGGAGCTTTTAATGGAAGCACATCTGAAGGAGGCACAGCTCAAATACCTGCAGGCCCAGATCAATCCTCATTTTCTGTTCAATTCGCTGAATGCAGGCGCACAGCTTGCCACTATGGAAAATGCAGAGCAGACGAGCGTATTTCTGGAACGGATGGCAGATTTTTTCCGCTACAATGTACGAAAAATGTCCGGAGATGCCACCTTAAGCGAGGAAATTCAGTCCGTTGACAATTATATCTATATTCTGAACGTCCGCTTTGCCGGAGACATTACTTACCAGAAAGAAGTGGACGCAGATATTGAAAATGTGCGGATACCCAGCATGATCCTGCAGCCCATCGTAGAAAAT
>JAJBVF010000536.1 GCA_020859965.1 Clostridiales bacterium | reverse complement strand
TGGTAGATATGTACAGCCTGCTCACGATGCAGGGGAAAATGTTTCTGATGCTTATCGTCGGATTCATTTTAAAGAAACTGAAGCTGGTGAGCGAGGAAGGAAATCAGACTCTTACAAACCTTCTGGTTAACCTGATCTTGCCATGTAATATACTTTACGCGTTTTCAAATTCAGACGCATCAGCGCTCGGCTCCCTGTTTGAAATTGCTCTGATGGGCGTGGGTCTGCAGCTTCTCTGGCTTTTCCTGAGCAGATTTATGTGGAAAAAGCAGCCGGAAAACAGAAGGAGTGTGCTGCGGTATTCGTTTCAGTTCTCAAATGCGGGATATCTGGGAAATCCGGTAGTGGAAGGGTTGTATGGTTCAGAAGGACTTGTCTGTGCGTCGGTGTATCTCCTTCCGGTGCGTATCTTCCTTTGGGGAGTAGGACTTGGATGTTTTCAGGGCGGAGGAAAAATTCGGGATGTTCTCAGACGTACTTTGACGCATCCCTGCGTCATTACGACGGCAGTGGGTGTCCTCTGGATGTTTTTCCCGGTGAAACTTCCGGAATTTTTGTATGATACCGTATATGGATTCAGTCAGTGTCTGACGCCGGTAACCATGCTTGTGATCGGATGCATCATGGCTGACGCAGACTATCATGATATTTTTTCAAAAGAATTGCTTGAAATAACCGCGTTGCGGCTTCTGGTTCAGCCGTTTCTGGCGCTTGTAATCTGTTATCTGCTGCGCCCGGATCAGCTTGTAGCCGAAGTGACTACTGTGCTTGTGGCAATGCCGGTGGCGAATACCACCGCGATTTTGGCCGCAAGATACCACAAAGATGCCTCATTTGCCGGAAACATTGTCGTATTTACGACATTGGTATCAATGCTCACCATTCCGCTGTTTGGGATGCTGGCGGGGCTGGCATTTGGGTGATAGTTTGATGGAAAAGGTGGGAAGTCAATGTCTTTCACAATCATTCGTCAGGATACTACAGGAGAAATGGATATCAGAGAGATTACAAATCTGGATATACCGGAGCTGCTTCCGTTTTCGCATCTTTCGGAACGGCAGCTGCTCCGCTATAATGAACCGGCGCCCGGACTTTTTGTCGCGGAGAGTCCAAATGTGATAAAGCGTGCGTTGAAAGCCGGGTATGCTCCGGTATCTTTTCTGATTGAAAAAACGCAGCTGTCCGCCATGGCATCCGGGTTACTTTCCGCTTGCCCGAATATTCCTGTGTACACTTCCGAAAAAGCTGTATTGGAAACAATTACAGGGTATTCCATGACACGGGGCGTATTGTGCCTGATGCAGCGAAAACTGCCTCCGGATGCAATGGAACTCTGCCGGCAGCTGCATCGGATAGCCATACTGGAGGATGTGATGAATCCGACAAATGTAGGTGCCATCTTCCGGTCGGCTGCAGCGCTTGGTGTTGAAGCAGTCCTGCTGACAAAGGGCTGCAGTGATCCTTTGTATCGCCGATCTGCACGCGTCAGCATGGGAACCGTTTTTCAGGTTCCATGGACATGGCTGGAAGCAGATGACTGGATGGCTCAGCTGCATTCCTGCGGATTTGTTACTGTAGCTATGGCGCTCTGTGAAGATTCCCTGTCCCTGGATGATCCGCTATTAAATGAAATTCCGCGGCTTGCTGTTGTATTGGGGACAGAAGGGGATGGCCTGAAAACCACGACGATTGCCCAATGCGATTATACGGTACGGATTCCGATGTCAAATGGAGTGGACTCGTTGAATGTCGCAGCCGCAAGCGCGGTAGCGTTCTGGCAGCTCTGCAGGAGAACCTGGTGAAAAAAGGCAAACTTTACCAGGGAGAGAACCAAACTTTACCTGGAAGATAACGATAATCCTTGAAAATGCACGTTACAAATGGTATATTGGACAGATGTGCAAGCCTTTCAGACTGGAGGGAAGGGAGAATGAATGCAGAATTATCTGCCCGCCCGGTTGTCATGAAAGGTATTTTTATGAGAGGATTTATCGAATATGGGAGAGAGAATTACAGGACATACAGAACTACTGAGCTTAATGGCATACCCGATCCGCCATTCAAGCTCACCGGCCATGCACAATGAGGCGCTGGCCACTCTGGGACTGGATTATGCGTACCTCTGTTTTGAGGTTGACCAGAGCAATCTGCGCGAGGCGATCCAGTCGATGCGGGCGCTGAAGATCAGGGGCGGAAATATTTCCATGCCGAACAAAATCGCTGTGATGCAGTATCTGGATAAGCTGACGCCGGAAGCGAAGCTCTGTGGGGCAGTGAATACGATCATTAATGACGACGGGGTGCTGACCGGCCATATCACTGATGGGATTGGGTACATACGCGGGCTTTCGGATCATGATTTTGATATCAAAGGAAAGAAAATGACCATTGTCGGAGCCGGAGGAGCGGCGAAAGCGATTCAGGTGCAGGCGGCGCTCAGCGGCGTCCGGGAGATGTCTATTTTCAATATTCATGATAAATACTGGGATCGGGTGAAGGAAACGACCCGTCTCCTGAACGAGGAACTCGGCTGCCCGACGACTCTTTATGGGCTGGAAGATCTGGACATGCTGAAAAGAGAGATCCACGACAGTGACCTTCTCGCCAACGCGACGGAAGTAGGCATGACGCCGCAGAAAGAGTGGACTTACATTCCGGATAGCAGCTTTTTTAAGCCGGGTATGCTCGTGACCGATGTGATTTACGCTCCGCCCAAAACGAAATTCCTGAAAATGGCAGAGGAAGCCGGATGCGATACGATGAACGGGTTTCCGATGATGCTGTTTCAGGGCGCGGAGGCTTTCCGGCTGTGGACCGGTCAGGATATGCCGATCGCCCATATGAAGGAGTATCTGCACATCTGAAAAGGGGGAAGAGACAAATGAAGGTATTAAAATGGCTGGATGAGAACCTTGAAGAAGTGATTCTCATTCTGCTGCTGATCGCCATGGTGTGTATCATGGGGATTCAGGTAGTAGCAAGGTATTGTTTTAACCAGTCTTTGAGCTGGTCGGAGGAGCTGACACAGTATCTGTTCGTGTGGGCGACCTTTATCAGTGTGAGCTATTGCGTGAAGAAACGGATTTCCATCAAAATCGAACAGCTGCTGAATATACTGCCCGAGCCGGGGCAGACGGCGCTGCGGCTGTTTCGTCACACGGTCGTGCTTATTTTCTGTATTATCATGCTGCCTTACTGTCAGCGCTATCTGCAGCAGTCGATCGAGCTGGAGGCGACCAGCGCAGCACTGGGAATACCGATGTATTTTATTCAGTCGGCACCGCTTGTTGGTTTTTTGTTGTTGACTGTTCGTGTGGCACAGGCCTGGTGGCGTGAGGCGAAAAAGATGAAAGGAGTGTTTAAAAAATCATGACAGCGATTATTATGATCATTTTTGTGCTCCTTTTGATTCTGGCTGTTCCGGTCGGACTGACGGTGGCGGTCACAAGTATGCTGCCGAGCCTCTTCTCTGAATCATTTACCGTGAGCGGCGTATATGTACTGCGGTCGATGCTGGGCGGTGTCAATTCGTATCCGCTTCTGGCCATCCCGATGTTTGTTCTTTCCGGCATCATTATGTCCAAGGGCGGTGTTTCCAAAAAGCTTTTCGAGGTGTTTACCTATTTTGTCGGGAAAAAGACGGCAGGTGTTCCCTGCGCGGTTGTAATCACCTGTCTTTTCTTTGGTGCGATCTCCGGCTCCGCTCCGGCGACCGTGGCTGCGGTCGGCAGTATGACGATTCCCCTGATGCTGGAAATGGGCTATGACAAAAAGTTCTGTGTGGCGCTTGTGGCGACCGCAGGAGGACTGGGCGTGATTATACCGCCGAGCATTCCTTTTATCCTCTATGCGCAGGCGACCGGGACATCCGTCAGTGACATGTTCCTTGCGGGCATTATCCCGGGAATTCTGATTGGTCTGATCCTGATGTGCTATTCCATCTTTTATTGCAAAAAGCATGGCGAAGATAAGGAAAAAATTAATGTGATGGTGGACGAGCTGCATGCGCGCGGTTTCCGAAAGGTCTTTTTCTCCAGCCTCTTTGCGCTGCTGACTCCGGTGATCATCCTTGGCTGTATTTATACGGGTGTGACTTCTCCGACAGAAGCGGCTGTGATTTCCGTCTTTTATTCCCTCATCATCAGCCTGTTCGTGTATCGGACCCTGAAATTCAGAGATCTCTGGGGCATCTTCCGCGAGGCGGTGCGAACCTTCTGCCCGATCCTGTTTATCCTGGCGGCTTCCGTGGCCTTTTCACGCATTCTGACACTGATGCATGTGCCGCAGACCGTTTCGGCCTGGATGACCGGCTCCTTTACAAATAAAATTGTTCTGCTGCTTGTAATCAATCTGGTGCTTCTTGTGGTCGGCATGGTGATGGATACCAGCCCCGCAATTCTGATTCTTGCGCCGATTCTGCTTCCCATCGTGGAGACCTTTGGAGTCGATGCGGTACACTTTGGCATCATTATGGTCGTGAACCTGGCCATCGGTTTTGTGACGCCGCCGATCGGCGTGAATCTGTTTGTGGCCAGTTCCCTCTCAGATGTGCCGGTGATGGAGATCGCGAAAAAAGCAATGCCGATGATCATTCTGTTTTTCATCGCGCTGCTTTTGATCACCTATATCCCGCAGATCAGTCTGCTGCTGGTATAGAAGATATAAAATTCTTTTGGTGAGCCAGGTACGATCTTTCAGGAAAGAGGATACGAAATGAAACGGAATTTGAAAAAATTTATAGCAAAAGCGGTGCTGGGCGCGGCATTTATTCTTTCTTGCGCCGGCTGCGCACAGGCGAAAACACAGGAATACGCCTGGGTGTTGGCTACGGCAAGCCCGGAAGACACCGTCACACAGATCTACGCGGAGAGATTTGCGGAAGAGGTGGAGAGCCTCTCGAACGGAGAGATGAGGATTGAAGTTTACGCAAACAGCTCCCTTGGCGGCGATACAGAGCTGATCGAGTGCTGTATGACCGGAGATATCCCGTTTGTGGTGCAGAATACGGCGCCTCAGGTGAGCTATCTTCCCAGACTCTGTCTGTTTGATCTGCCCTGCGTGTTTGATTCGATCGACGAGCTTCACGAGGTGCTGGACGACGAAGAGTTTATGGAAAAAATCAATGAAATCTACGCGGAAAAAGGGCTGGAGCTGCTCGGCATGAGCGATCAGGATTTCCGTGTCATGACTTCCAATGTAAAGGTAGAGTCTCTGGAGGATTTTTCGGGAATTAAGATCCGCACGATGGAAAATTCCTATCATATGGCTTTTTGGAAAGCGATTGGCGCGAATCCGACCCCAATGTCCTTCTCCGAGGTCTACATCGGACTGCAGCAGAACACAATCGACGCGCAGGAAAACCCTTATGAGGTCATCGTTTCCAACAATTTTTACGAGCAGCAGGATTATATTATTCAGACGAACCATCTGCCGCATCTGCTGAGTCTGATTGTGAGTGAGAGCTTTATGGAATCTCTGGAAGAAGAGGAGCAGGCGATCATTCGGGAGGCTGCTGCCACAGCCTGTGCCTATGCGAGAGAACAGGCGCAGGAGCGTGTCGCGGACCGCATCGCAATCTGTGAAGCGGGCGGAGCTGAAGTGATAGAGGTTTCAGACGAGCTTCGCGCCCAGATGCGGGAGGCTGCTGCTGATCTGTATGAGGAAATCCGTGTGGTCGTGGCGGACGACGACCTGTATAATACTTATATCGGAGAAAGATAGTCGGTCCGGATTCAGTGGCAGCTGAAATAAAAGAAGAGATCAGGCGTCTGGCAAAACAGTACGAATATGGCTGATATTTATGAAAGAAAAGAATCTGCTTCTCCCGGGCAGAGAGACGCGATTTCACCGATTGCGTATAATGGCAGATTCAAAAGCCAATCGTCTCGCCGGTAATCGGTCATTGCGGTACGGACGGAAACCGATGGATGAAATTTTTCACGGAACGTACGCAGGCTCTTTGCGTGAAGGTTTACTTCAGCCTTTACCTCCACGGGAACGACCTGTGCGCCGTTATCAATCAGGAAGTCAATCTCACAGGAGCCGCGGTCGTTTGTATAGTAATAAATATTCAGATCCGGAATCGTGATCAACTGCTGTAGTACATACTGTTCTGTCAGCGCACCTTTAAACTCGGTAAAAAACTCATTTCCGTTTAATAAGGTTGAGGGCTTGAGACCGACCAGGCAGCCGAGCAGTCCGACATCCACAAAAAAAAGTTTAAATGCCTTCAAATCTTCATAGAATTTCAGCGGGAGTTTTGCGTTTGTCACGCGGCTTACCTTGTGAACAAGTCCACAGTCAGAGAGCCAGAGAATGGCTGTCTCAAAATCTTTTGCACGACCGCCTTCCCGAACCAGACCATACACGAATTTGCGGTTTTCTTTGGCAAGCTGGGAAGGGA
>JAJBVF010000279.1 GCA_020859965.1 Clostridiales bacterium | reverse complement strand
ATATTGAGATCGCGGAACGTGTGGGAAATGAAAATATCTATATTTTCGGGCAGACCAGTGATCAGGTCATCCGCCGCTACGCGGACGGAAGCTATCAGGCGGAGGAATGGTATGAGGGAGATCCGAATATCCGCCGTGCGATCGATTTTCTGAAATCAAATCTCATGATTACTGCTGTAAATGAGGAAAATCTGATACGGCTGAAGAACGAGCTGATTCATAAGGACTGGTTCCAGACACTGCCGGATTTCAACGCGTATGTTATACGCAAGACTCAGGCGATGCAGGATTATGCTGTAAATCCGCACAGATGGACCAGTCGCGCACTCGTTAATATTGCACAGGCAGGATTTTTCTCTTCCGACCGGACTATTGCAGAGTATAACCGGGACATCTGGCATCTTTGACATCCGCTCGGGGTGCTAAAAATTGTGCAAGGGTTTGAAAAAAATGTTGACGAAACATGTTTCATGTGGTATCTTTGCACAAGAAACATGTTTCAAGCAGCGGAAAACAATACAGTAGAAAGGAGAACAAAATGAAAAAGAAACTTTTGACTACCCTGCTGGCAGGAACTATGGCGGTTTCTGCGCTTGGTACCTGCATGACCGTAAGCGCGGAATCCTCCGGAGAGATTGTGATCTGGACGGCAGAACCGCTTATCACTGTGACGCAGACGATGGCAGAGGAATTTCTGGTTGAAAACGGTTACGATTATACGGTTACAGTGGAATCAGTTGGTGCAGATGATGCGGCTTCCAACATGATCACGGATGTAGAGGGAGGAGCGGATCTGTATGGATTTGCCCAGGATCAGCTGTCCCGTCTGGTAGCTGCCGGAGCAGTACAGCCGCTGACTGGCACCGGGTATGACACATGGATTGAGGAAGAGAATGGCTCCGGATCCGTCGATGCGGCAACGTTTGGCTCTACCCTGTATGCCTTCCCGCAGAGTGCGGATAACGGCTATTTCCTTTATTATGACAGCAGCGTCGTGACAGATCCCACGTCCCTGGAGGCGATCATTGCCGACTGCGAGGCGGCTGGCAAGAACTTCTATTTTGAGATTAACAATGGCTGGTATCAGGTGGCGTTTTTCTTCGGTGCTGGCTGCACGCTGACTTATGAGACGAATGACGATGGAACGTTTGCTTCCTGTGATGTCAGCTATAATAACGGGCAGGGGCTGGTGGCTCTGAAGGAGATGATCGAGCTGGCATCTTCCTCTTCGTTCCAGAACGGTTCTTCCATCAGTGATGCGACGAATGTAGGGGCGATCGTAGACGGTACGTGGGATGCCTCCGAGATTCAGAAGCTCTTTGGCGACAATTACGCGGCTGTAAAGCTTCCTTCTTTCACAGGTTCGGACGGGGAGGAATATCAGCTGGGAGGATTCTGCGGTTATAAGCTTCTGGGTGTGAAACCGCAGACGGATGCGGACAAGCTGAGAGCCTGCCTGGATCTTGCACAGTATCTGACCGGCACAGAAGCGCAGCTGGCTGTATACAACGAGGAAGGCTGGGGACCATCGAATCTGACGGCTCAGGAGGACGAAGCAGTACAGGCAGACATCGCGCTGAGCGCACTGGCAGAACAGTCAAACTATAGCATGGGTCAGGGGCAGTATCCGGATGATTACTGGACACTGGCGACTTCGCTTGGCGACGACATCATTTCCGGCAATCTTACATCTTCCACTTCGGATGAGGATCTGATGGCGGTATTGGCGGACTTTGAGGCGCAGTGCAATTCCTATGTGCAGTAGGTTTTATTCAAAAGTGCACAGAACACCGTAAATACAGGGGAGAGGATGCGCCTCTCCCCTTTCGCTCTTTCAGAGAGGAAAGGGATTCTTATGAAAAAGACTGCAGCGTTTTTTCAGGCAATGGCTGCCAGCCTGAGAGAGATCGGGGTGACATTCAAAGAAGGAGACTGGAGGACAAAAGTATCTTACATAATCTTTGGATTTGGCCCGCTTATGAGAAAGTATTATCTGAGAGGCATCGCCTTTCTGGCACTGGAGATCCTGTACATATGGTATATGGTTTCCTTTGGTGCCTCTTACCTGGCCCAGTTTGGGACTCTGGGAACCGTGGAGACTCACATGGATCCGGAGACCTTTGTTACGGTTTACGGCGACAACAGCTTCCTGATTCTGTTATGGAGCCTTTTAAGCATTTTTGCTACGATTTTTCTGATTTGCCTGTGGCGTATGAATATCAGTGAAAACCGCAGAGAAGAGCTGGCGCTAAAGGCAGGCAGGGAAGTCCCGACCGTCCGTCAGGATCTTCATAAGTTGATTGACGGTAAGTTTCATTACACGTTATTGTCACTGCCGACGCTTGGCATTTTTGTATTTACGATTCTGCCTATCATTTTCATGGTATGCGTGGCATTCACTAATTATGATTTTACACATCAGGCGCCGACAAAACTCTTTTCCTGGGTTGGCCTTGCCAACTTTAAAAGCCTTCTTTCGTTTGGCGGAAGCGGCTTTGGAGCAACCTTTACGAAGGTACTTAGCTGGACGATTATCTGGGCTTTTTTTGCTACGTTTATCAACTATTTCCTGGGTATGGCACTCGCCATGCTGATCAACACGAAGTGGATCAGGCTTAAAAAGCTCTGGCGGACCATCCTGGTCATGACCATCGCGATCCCGCAGTTCGTTTCTCTGCTGTATGTGTCAAAGCTGTTCGCGAGCGACGGTCTGATCAATTCCTATTTGCTCAAGTGGGGAGTGATATCGCAGGCCCTGCCTTTCTGGACGGATCCGCTTTGGGCAAAAGTCACGATTGTAATCTTAAACTGCTGGGTGGGCATTCCGTATATGATGCTGATCAGTACAGGTATTCTGATGAATATTCCGGCGGATCTGTATGAGAGCGCTAAAATAGACGGTGCCAATACGTTTCAGATGTTTCGGAAAATCACCCTGCCCTATATGCTGTTTGTGACTGGCCCGTATCTGCTGACCACCTTTACCGGGAACCTGAACAATTTCAACATCATTTATCTGCTCAGCGGCGGTGGTCCCACCACGATGTCCATGACAGGCGGTGCCGGGACGACAGATCTGCTGATCACCTGGCTGTATAAAATGACGGTTAATGATACGAACTACTGCATGGCTGCTGTGATCGGTATCATGGTATTTGCGGTCACCGCGGTGATTTCACTTGTGGTTTATGGCATGCTGCCATCCGTAAGAGATGAGGAGGGCTTCCAATAATGGCAAATCAGAATACAAAAAGTGCCCGTGCGGCCGGCACTCCGATGAATAAGAGCCGCATCAAACCGCTTCATGTGGCTGCCTATCTTTTGCTGATTGCGGTCAGCGTCGTGTGGCTCCTTCCTTTTGTGGGAA
This sequence comes from Clostridiales bacterium, assembly GCA_020859965.1. Taxonomy (GTDB): domain Bacteria; phylum Bacillota; class Clostridia; order Lachnospirales; family Lachnospiraceae; genus Choladousia. Next base: position 3,093 of record JAJBVF010000279.1, on the reverse strand, counting down.
TTGTGCTGCAGAGCTTCCGTTCGTTTGAAACCGAGTACGGCGGGATGGTGGAATATCTGCTCCCCAAAACCTTTTCACTGGATAATTATACCTGGCTTTTGTCCGGTGAAAGCCAGTTCCTGAGATGGTATGGGAACACTGTGACCATCGCTTTTTTTGTAGCCATCGGCCAGACCTGCATGGTCCTGATGGTGAGCTATGCCCTGTCCCGTATGCGGTTTAAGGGGCGGACACTTTGGATGCGCGTCTGCCTGGTACTGGGCATGTTCCCCGGCTTCCTGACCATGATCTGCCTGTATTTTCTGTTGAAGCAGTTCGGCCTGACGCAGTCTGGAGCTGTGCCCGGACTGATCCTGGTGAGCGTTGCGAGCTCCGGTATGGGCTATTATGTCTGCAAGGGCTTCTTTGATACGATACCGAAATCACTGGATGAGGCGGCGCGGATCGACGGCGCTTCCCGGGCGAGGATCTTCTTTTGTATGATCACCCCGCTTTCAAAACCGATTATTATCTATACGGCTCTGACCGCGTTCATGGCGCCGTGGAATGATTACATCTTTGCTTCCTACATTGCATTCGGATCCTCCAACAATTACAATGTGGCTGTCGCCCTGTATCGCTGGGTGAATGAGGAAGCAGGGTATTTTACCCGGTTTTGTGCGGGCGGCGTACTGGCTGCCATCCCGGTTACCATTCTCTTTATGTGTCTGCAGAAGTATTATGTAGAGGGCGTCACCGGTGGTGCTGTCAAAGGGTAAATTTTAAAATAAAAGTACAGCAGGAAACTGTCAGATGGGACAGAGAAGGTCATGAGTCGTACTGTTCAGTACCTTCTCAGTTACCATGAGTTTTCGGTTGTGAGCGGATAAAGAACAAAAGAACAGCCGTGTCTGCGGAGACTGGGGTAATCGCGGCACGACTGTTCAGACAGGCGAAGCAAAAGGAAAATGAGAAGAAGAAAATGGAAAGAAAATGGTGGAAGGAAGCGGTTTTTTACCAGATTTATCCTCAAAGCTTTTATGACGCGAACGGAGATGGAATCGGTGATTTACAGGGAATCATGGAAAAAATTCCTTATTTAAAAGAACTTGGAATCACGGCTTTATGGATCTGTCCTTTTTATTGCTCTCCTTTGGTAGATAATGGATACGATATTTCAGATTATTACGCGGTCAATTCGGAATTTGGTTCTATTGAGGATGCCAGGGAATTGTTGAAATGCGCAAACGAAAATGGCATCAGGGTAATTCTGGATTTGGTGATTAACCATACTTCAGACAAGCATCCGTGGTTCCAGGAGGCCTGCGCAGATAAAGACAGCAAATACCGTGATTATTACATTTTCAGGGAGGATGTCGGCCAACTTTCTCAGCTGCGAAATAATTTTGGCGGCAGTACGTGGACGCAGATTTGTGATGGCAGATGGTATTTTCATACCTTTGCTAAGGAACAGCCGGATCTGAACTGGGAAAACAAGGATCTGCGGAAGGAATTATACACGATGATTAACTGGTGGCTGCGGCAGGGTGTCAGCGGATTTCGTCTGGATGCGATCACATATATTCAAAAGGACACATCATTTCCACCGGTAGAGCCGGATGGCCCGGACGGGTTGTGCGATGTAATGAAGCATTGCCTGAATGTTCCGGGAATTGAAGAAAAGCTTTTGGAAATGAGAAGGGAAACTTACGGCCGGGGAGACTATGTGACTGTTGCAGAGGCACCAGGCGTACCGGCAGAGAAGCTGGAAGCGTATATAGGAGAAAATGGCTTTTTCTCCATGATTTTTGATTTCAGCTATACTGATATTGACATCTGGATCGGAGAAGCGTGGGCGAAACCGAAAAAATGGAGTGTGGAAGAATTTAAGGAAAAACTGTTTCGAAATCAAAGACTGGTACGTGAAACGGGCTGGGCAGCTAACTATCTGGAAAATCATGATCAGCCGCGAAGTATTAATAAATATTTTGCGGGAGCGGGAAAGGAACAGATGGAAAAATATGCAGATACCATGGCGAAAGCGCTTGGGACTCTGTTCTTTTTTCTCCGTGGGACTCCGTTTATTTATCAGGGGGAAGAATTGGGGATGAGAAATAGCGTCTTCTCGTCTATAGATGAAGTAAATGATGTCAACTCCAGAGGGCAGTATGAGCGGGCACTTCTGGAAGGATATACGGAAGAAGAGGCGTTTGAAGCAGTAAATCGAAGAAGCCGGGATCATGCCAGATGCCCCATGCAGTGGAACGACAACGCAAATTTTGGGTTTTCCACAGAAAAACCTTGGATTGCGTGTAACCGGATATGCAGCAAACAGACGGTGGAGCGGGAGTCACAGGATAAACAGTCTGTTCTTTCTTATTACAAAAAAATGATACGACTGCGTAACCATTCGCCATATGCGGAGACTTTTGTTTACGGGGATCTTATCGAAGTTGCCTCGGCTCCTGATATCATTTGCTATAGCAGGAGTCGTGAAGGAAAGGAAATTTGTGTCGCGGTCAATATGAGTGGGATGAGTTTACCGTTTGTCAGAAAGGGGCAGATGCTTTTGTCAAATTATGAGTTCCTTTTGGCAGATGATCCGGTTGATGATTTATTGCGGCCGTATGAAGCAGTGGTGTGGGTGAAAAAAGACTAAATTCTATAGGGGTGAGAGTATGAATAGAACATGGTGGAAAGAAGCGGTTGTCTATCAGATTTATCCGAGAAGTTTTATGGATTCCAATGGGGATGGAGTGGGAGATCTGAACGGGATTACTTCCAAAATGGATTATTTAGAAGACCTGGGTGTTGATGTGATCTGGCTGTCTCCGATTTATCAATCGCCAAATGATGACAATGGTTATGACATCAGCGATTATCGGAATATTATGACTGAGTTTGGTACGATGGAAGATTTTGATCGTTTGCTTGCACGTGCGCATGAATGCGGAATGAAGATTATGATGGACATGGTTGTCAATCATACATCGGATGAACATATATGGTTTCAGGAGAGCCGCAAGAGCAGGTATAAACCATACAGGGACTATTATATATGGCGAGAAGGAAAGGAAAATGACATGCAGCATAACAAATGGGGATCTGACTCTT
>JAJBVF010000132.1 GCA_020859965.1 Clostridiales bacterium | reverse complement strand
GGGTAAAGCGGTGAAGGGACCCGGGACAATTTGAACATGACGAGAACGGAGGAAATGATTATGAAGAAAAAAATGTTAAGCATGCTGCTTGCACTTTCAATGGCTGGATCAGCATTTATGGCAGGCGGAACGATGGCTATGGCGGAGGAAGATACGGTTACGGTAACCTGGTTTACTTCCCGTCCGGTAGACGGCGAGATTGACCTGACGATGCGTGAAATCGCTGAGCAGTACAGTGAGGAGCAGGGCGGAAGCTGGCAGATTGAAATCATGACGGAGACGGATCGCCCTTCCTATCTGCAGAAGCTCCAGACCCTGATCGCAGGCGGTGAGATGCCGGATATCATCGATATCGACGCAACGCCGTACTGCCAGGAGCTGGTGGACGCCGGAATGCTTGTGGATGTATCAGAATTTCTGACAGAAGAAGGATTATACGACAGCTTTGAGCCGACCGCGCTTGCCTATCAGGAATTTACAAACGGAACGATGTACACGCTTCCTCTCGAATACCATGTGGAGATGATCTGGTACAATATCGAAATCTTTGATGAGTATGGACTGGACGTACCGGAGACAATGGATGACTGGCTGAACGTATGCGCGACTCTTTCGGAAAACGGCATTACTCCGATCTCGGTTGACGGTGTTGACCGCTGGCCGGTGCTGCGTTACCTTGCGATGATGGCATTCCGCGAGACGGGAAATGACTACATTATTGACCTGAGCGAAGGAAACGCTTCGATGGGAGACGAGACCGGACTGAATACAATCGAATTCTTCCAGGAGATCGGGCAGTATTTCCAGGAAGGGTTTGCGGCTACTGATTATGCGACCGCGCAGGCAATGTTCCTGGATGGACAGTCCGCAATGTATTACATTGGCGACTGGGAGATCGCAGCGATGCAGGAGGGTTATGATAACGGAACCATCGGTTATTTCTATATGCCGGCAATTGAAGATGGTTTGACCGGCGCGGATGAATTCTGCGTAAATTCCGGAATCGGAATGGCGTTTAACTCAGAGACCTTTGATGAGAAGACAAAAGACTTTATCATCTATGTCATTGAAAATTACGGAACGCTGTATGCGGAGAGAGATCAGATGTCTCCGATTAAGGGCGAGCTTTCAGAGGATCATGAGTTCTCGAATCTGTACCTGCAGATTTATGAGGATATGCAGAATATCGGCGAGCAGTTCCTGAAACCGTGGGATTGCTATCTGGATTCCAACACCTGTACGGTAATGGAAGACAACCTGCTGCTGCTGGCTACGGACGATATCTCTGTGGATGATTTTATAAGCCTGGTAGATACTGCAATTGAGGAGTATGTTGGCGGCTGATTTGCCTGCAGATGGGTGATGGAGGTATGAGACATAATAGAATGCGGCCTGGGAAAGATACCTCTATACCTCTCACCGATAACGGCTTTGCACCGGGACCGTATTCTGTGCCGGTGCAAAGCTGCAGATGAGAATGCAGACAGAAAGACAAGATGTAAAATCTTCATGCCCGCTTCGCGGGCACCACGAAATATAAAAGAAAACAGAGTAAGATACCAGACCGGATTGGAGGAAGGATATGAAAGGGGTATTAAGGGACAAAAAAGCGTTTCTGGCATTTCTGCTGCCGGCTCTTCTGTTTTATGCTTTTTCTGTTTTTTATCCGATTATCGAGTCCATTCGCCTCAGCTTTGTGAAATGGGGCGGGATTGGAGAAAAACAGTTTGTTGGCTTTGATAACTATGTGAAGCTGTTTCAGGACAAAATCTTTTATACGGCTTTTCTGAATAATCTCGTTTATCTTGCCATTGTTGTCGGAATGCAGATTCTGATCGGACTGCTGTTTGCGGTGCTTCTGACTTATTTAACACGGGGAGCAACCCTGATTAAGACCTTATATTATATCCCCTGTATTATCACTACCGTTGCGGTAACGCAGATGTTTCGCAATATGTATGCGACCCAGCCGGAGGGTATTTTCAATCAGATTCTGAAAGCAGTCGGTCTTGGGAAATTCGCGACTTCCTGGCTGACGAATGTAGATACGGTGCTTGCGGCCGTTTCGATTCCGGAGGGCTGGAGATACACCGGAATGTACATGGTCATTTTCTATGCGGCGCTGATTTCTCTGGATCCGGAAATCTGTGAAGCGGCAAAAATGGATGGGGCGAATGGCTTTCAGCTTCTGACCCGTGTGAAGCTGCCGATGATCCGCGAAGTATTGCTGCTGACTCTGACAATGGTGCTCACAGGGGCTCTGCGCGGGTTCGACATTCCATATATGTTGACCAACGGCGGGCCGGGCAATGTCAGCGAACTGATGTCCACCTATATGTATAAAAAAGCGTTTGGAAGCAATCAATACGGGTACGGAAGCGCGATTGCGGTATTTATTATCGTAGAAAGCATACTGGTAGTCGGAGTTTTAAGGTGGATCTTTAATGGAAAGGAAATGCGCGAGGAGCGAAGGCTGCGCAGAATCCGGAAGAAAACCGTGTCGGAGAGAAGGAGGGGACGGGTATGAAACGAAATGTGCTGCATATTTTGTTCTGGGCGCTTGTGCTGTTCTTCCTGTTTATCCAGATTTATCCGGTGGCCTGGCTGTTTATGGCCAGTATCAAACCGACTACGGAGCTGTCTGCGGCGCCGTTTGCTCTGCCGCAGAATCCGACCCTGGAAAATTATATCAGTATTTTTCAGGACGGGTCGATCTTCCATTATATGTGGAACAGTGTAAAGGTGACAGGCGTCTCTGTCATTCTGATTGTTCTGCTTTCCTCTACGGCGGCATACGCGCTGACCAAGTTCTGTTTTCGCATTACAAAACCGTTGTACGCGCTCTTTACTTTTGGTATCATGGTTCCGGTTCAGATCACTTTGATCCCTCTGTTTTGCTTTTACAGTGATATGAAGCTGCTGAACACATCGATTACGGTTATTTTGCCGCAGGTCGGATTCGCGCTGCCGCTTTCGGTTATGATGTTTGTCAGCTTTTACAGCTTTGTGCCAAACGAGCTGATTGAAGCGGCGGTCATGGACGGGTGCAGCGCATACGGAATCTTTTTTAAGATTGTTTTTCCGCTTGCGAGGAATACGGTTATAACGGTTGCTTCCATGTACTGTATTTTGATCTGGAATGATTTTATCTTTGCGAATACATTTATCAGTGATAATGAGGCAAAGACGATTGCACTTGGTCTGCGGGATTATGTGGGCGCTTTTGGAAATGTGAACTGGGGGATGACCTTTGCCGCGATTGCGATCAGCATTCTTCCTCCGATGATTATCTATTTTGCGCTGAATAAATATGTCACTGCGGGCATGACGCTGGGAGCGACAAAAGGATAAGGACAGAGATTATGGAGAATTATTTTCAGAACACGCTTTCGGCTCTTCCGTATTTAAAAAGCGGCAGGAGCAGAAGCATCAACTGGGAGAACCGGACTGGTGAAAAAGGAAAAGGGGGAATGGCGGCGAGCACGCTCGGACCCTCGCGGAAGGGTTCTCCGTGTATTCCGAAAGTAAAAGCAGGAGAAACGGTTACTCTGGCGGAGATTGAGGGAGCCGGTGAGATCCGGCATATCTGGATGACGGTGACGAATCGCGTAAGCGACAGGAATCGCTATATTCTGCGGGATCTGGTTCTGCGAATGTACTGGGACGGCGAGGATACGCCATCTGTGGAGAGTCCGCTGGGAGATTTTTTCTGCTGCGGCTTCGGGACATCCTATCCGGTCAATTCGATGCCGGTCGTAGTGAATCCGACACGCGGTTTTAACATGTACTTTCCGATGCCGTTTGGGAAAAGTGCCAGAATCACGCTTGAGAATCAGTGTGATGAGGATGTGGAGTCTTTTTTCTACCAGATTGATTATGTTCTGCAGGATCTGCCGGAAAATACCGGATATTTTCACGCACAGTGGCGGCGGCAGCGGCTGACGGAAAAAGGAAAGGACTATGTGATTCTCGACGGAGTGCGGGGAAGAGGTCAGTATATCGGGACCTATCTGGCGCTGACAACACTGGAACGGTACTGGTACGGGGAAGGAGAGGTGAAATTCTTTCTCGACGGAGACGGGGAATATCCGACAATCTGCGGAACCGGCACGGAGGATTATTTCGGCGGTGCGTGGAGCTTTGCCACACAGATAAACGGAAAAACGGTGGAAAATACATACTGCACACCGTTTATGGGATATCCGTATTACTCCCGGTCGGATACGGAAATTCACAATGATTATCACAATGATGACCAGATGCCGCAGAGGAGCTTTTACCGGTGGCACATTCCGGATCCGATTTTATTTGCCGAGGATCTTCGCGTGACCATTCAGCAGATCGGCGTATCCTACGGCGGCTTATTTGAGCGACAGGATGACGTGGCATCTGTGGCATACTGGTATCAGACAGAGCCGCATCATCCGTTTGAAACACTGATGGAGCGGCGGGAACGATGGCCGCGCTGAAAAGACGAAAAAAACAATATAAAACGATCTTTCTTTTTAAAAGAGGTGCATGAGTATTCCGTATTTATGCACTTTTTTTATGTAAAAATATGTGCTATACTGTTTTCAATTTTGAGGAGAAGCGCAGGTGCGGAATTTCCGGAGCACCGGATTGTATGAAACCGGGTGCCCTGTATGCACCGTTTGCACAGGTATTTGACCTGACGCAGCAAATTTGTCGGGAATCAGGGAGGATAAGATGGAGATTGTATTGCAGAATCTGACAAAGAAATTTCCGAACCGGGACAAAAAGAAGAAGGCGGATGTTGTCGCTGTCGATGATTTTACGTTTGAGATTCCGGATGGGAAGCTGATCGGTCTGCTCGGACCTTCCGGCTGTGGGAAAAGCACGACGCTGAATCTGATCAGCGGCCTTTTAAAGCCGACGAGCGGAAGGATTTTCTTCGGGGAGGATGATGTGACAGAGCTTCCGCCGGAGCATCGGGGAATTGGACTTGTTTTTCAGAACTACGCGCTGTATCCGCATCTGACGGTGAGAAAGAATATCACTTTCCCACTGGAGAACCGAAAAGGCAGGGAGCGCCTGACGAAAGCGCAGATGAATGAGATGGCGGATGAGGTGGCAAGGCTGGTGCAGATTGATGGTCTGATGGAACGCAGACCTTCAGAGCTTTCCGGCGGACAGCAGCAGCGGGTGGCGATTGCCCGCGCACTGGTGAAACGGCCGCGGGTTTTGCTGCTGGACGAGCCGCTCTCGAATCTGGATGCACGGCTGCGGCTGCAGACACGGGATGAGATCCGGCGGATTCAGCGGGAGACCGGTATTACGACTGTTTTTGTTACCCATGACCAGGATGAGGCGATGAGCATTTCGGATGAGATCGTGGTTATGAAAGAAGGTGTCGTACAGCAGACCGGAAAGCCGCAGGAGGTCTATGACAGCCCGGCGAATCTTTTTGTCGCGAAGTTTCTCGGGACGCCGCCAATCAATGTGTTTGAGGGGCGTGTTCAGGACGGACATCTTTATATAGGAAAGGATGCGGTGCTGGATGTTTCTTCCGTTTCCGATCAGGAGGTCTGGGTGGGCATTCGGCCGGAAGGCTTTGTGCTGCGGGAAGATGGCCCGTTTTGCTGCGAACTGGATGGTGTGGAAGTGATGGGGCGCGATATCAGTGTGCTTTCGCGCAATGCGGCTTCGGTGAATCCGAGAGTTCGCTCGATCATCGGCACGGAGAACAGAGTAGATGTATCGCAGCCGACGATTCGTTTTTCCCTGCGCCCGGATAAAGTATTTCTGTTCCGGAAAGAGACGGAGGAGAGGCTATGAATCAGGTCAATGAAAACCATACACTGTTATCCGGCTCTGGGAATGCTTCATCTCTGCGGCGAAAAGAAGGTCATGCTTCCGGCGGGCATCGGATTCATCCGGGTAAATACAAGGGCTGGCTGTACCTGCTTCCGGCAATCCTCTTTCTGGGGGTGTTCCTGGTCTACCCACTGATCGATGTGTTTATCTATTCTTTTGAAGAGGGGTACAATTTTACCTCTCAGACTTATTTTGGCGTCGGGATATACAATTATTCTTATGTATTGCATGATACGTATTTTCTGCAGGCCGTGAAGAATACATTTATCCTTGTGATCATTACCGTGCCGCTTTCTACCGGGCTGGCACTTCTGATTTCGGTTGCGCTTCACTCGATCACAAGATTCCGCAATCTGCTGCAGACGATTTATTTCCTGCCGTACGTGACGAATACACTGGCGGTCGGTCTGGTTTTTATGATCCTGTTTAAAAAGACCGCTTACAGCGATGGACTGATCAATCTGCTGATCAATTTCTTCGGAGGGAGTTCCGTGGATTTTATTGACGGACCGTACTGGGCGAAAATGCTCGTGCTTTGCATTTATACGATCTGGGTAGTGATGCCGTTCAAGATTCTGATCCTGACCGGTGCATTGGCGTCCGTTAATGAGGATTATTATAAAGCGGCCCGTGTGGACGGGAC
>JAJBVF010000118.1 GCA_020859965.1 Clostridiales bacterium | reverse complement strand
CCGGAAATCGAGCGGGAGACGCTGCGTAAAACGTTTCTCGAATTCTGTGCCCGCACGAGGATGAAGTTTGTTCCGGCCAATCTGATTTATCTGCATGCGGGCGGACGCTGCTCCAATCTGGAGCTTCTTGGCAGTCGGATCCTGAAGCTTCATCCCTGCATTGAGATTCTGGATGGAAAGCTGGTGGCTACGGTGAAATATCGCGGAAGCTTCCGGAAAGTGGTGAAAAAGGCGATTGAGGACTGTGCGGAAAAAAACCATCTGCGCAGAGAACGCATCTGGCTGATCGAAACACCACGTTTTTCGGAAGAACTGAAGCAGGCTGCGGAGAATACGGCTAAAGAGCTTGGATTTCAGAAAATATTCTGGGTGAAGACCGGATGCGTGATTACCACGCATGGCGGACCAGGGGCATTTGGCGTGGTCGGAATTGCGTGAAAAACCGAACATATGTTTGCATTTTTCTCTGCGCTGTGGTATTATGGTGATGCGGAAGTGAAACGGATTTGGAATCTGTTGAGAAATAACGTATGTTATTTTCTGATCGTTCCTTACAGAAGATGATGCCTGCGATAAGTGAAAAGAGAGAGGTGCACGTTTGTGATGAAAAAGATAGCAATCGCATTGGACTGCGATGATGTTCTATATGATTGCAATGGATATGCTTTGCAGCTTCTGAATAAAAAGAAGGGAACTTCCTTTACACCTGCGGATATTTCTTCGTGGGGACTTTTGGGAAATGCGCTGGATGAACGGCTGGCATATTTCCAGCAGCCGGAGTTTTACAGGAAAGAGCCTCTCCTGCCTGGAGCGAAACAATTTGTAAGGAATCTTACCAGACTGGCCGAGGTGTTTATCATCACTTCGACGCCTCCGGCCTGTATGGGAGACCGGATCGCCAGAATCGTGGAAGATTTTCCGGAGATTCCGGTAGAGAATATTTTTATGGGTTCCCGGAAATCTCTTCTCCATATGGATATCCTTCTGGATGACGGTCTGCACAATATCCGTGAGTCGAATGCAGACTACCCGGTGCTGTTCCGGCAGCCATGGAATGAATCTGCGTCCGGTATTCTGAGTGTGAATCACTATGAGGAATTTCTGACACTGGTTCAGACGATACTGACGTCAGGAACCGGGTTTTGGACGCGTTCTTTGCACAGATGCTGCCCGGCATATGAGGTTTCTGTTCGGAAAGAGCCGGTTTATGAGAATCAGGATTCCCATTGTGTGTCACTCCTGTGCTTTGTCGGACCGACCGGGGCGGGAAAGGGCGCTATCATCAATGAGCTGGCAAAACGCCCGGGTTTTTCCCGGGTTCGAACATGGACGACCAGGGATGTCCGCACGGTGAAAGAGGCGAACATTTACAGCCATCTGAACGATGTGGAATTCAGAAATGAAGACTTTTTTGAACAGACCGTTTACGGAGGATTCCGTTATGGCACGAAGCTTTCGGATGTGAAGCAGGCGATGGGAACAGGAACCGCTGTCATGGCGCTGGATATCTGCGGCTGCATGGCGATGAAGCGGGTGTTTGGAGAACAGTGCAGGCTGATCTTTGTAAAGCGGGACAAAGAAGAGATGCTTGCGGATATCCTGGAGCGAAGCATATCCAACGAAGAAAAGAAAAAAAGAATCCTTTCGCTGGATGTGGAATTAAAAAATGCGGAACTGTGTGATTATACAGTTCTGTACCGCGGTTCTGCGAAGAAGGCGGCAGATGAGATTTTAAATTGGAAATAAGATGAAAAAGGAATCTGAAGAGGAGTATTGGGAGAGGCGGAGAGAAAGGTGGCAAACTATGGATACGGAAGTCTTTGTAAAAGAGGCGGAAGGACATTTGCGCGGGAAGCTGATTCCGTTCTGGTCAGGATTAAAAGATGAAAAAAATGGCGGCTTTTTCGGCTATATGGGATATGATCTGAAGCTGGATCCGGAGTATGAGAAGGGATGTATTCTCAACAGCCGGATTCTGTGGTTTTTTTCGAATGCGTATATGCTGCTGAAGGATGAGGCGCTGAAGGAGAATGCGGATCATGCATACCGTTTCCTGCGGGACTGCTGCCTGGATCGGGAGCAGGGCGGCGTATTCTGGTCAGTGACTTTTGATGGAAAGCCAAAGGATGCCACCAAGCATACTTACAATCAGGCATTTGCAATCTACGCGCTTTCTTCCTAATTATGATGCGACAGGCGAACAGGAAGCGCTTCAGATTGCGTTCGGGCTTCAGGATGTGATCGAAGAGAGTGTACCGATGAATATGGATATCTGGAGGCGTTTGACCGCGGCTTTCATCCGGTATCGAACGAAAAGCTTTCCGAGAATGGCGTGATGGCGGAAAATGGTATTGACGATACAAAACGCGTCTGGTGGGTGCAGGCAGAGGCAATCGTGGGATTTGTGAACCTGTGGGAGAAGAAAACCTGCAGAGGTGAAAACGGCAGCGGGGAGAAGAGCACAGTATTGCAGGAAAACAATCTGGAGAAGAACACGGCGGCGTTGCAGGATGCGGATAAATATCTGGATGCTGCGAAAGAGATATGGAACTACATTACTTCTTATTTTGTAGACCCGCGGGAAGGCTCGGAGTGGTTTGAGAATGTGAATGAGGATCATACCCCGATGGAGCTTCCGATTGTGCAGCCATGGAAGTGTCCTTATCACAATGGGCGCATGTGTATGGAAGTGATGAGGCGGCTGGGCAGGTGATGTGCGTTTCGCACAGACTGAATCGAAATTATTAAGAAAGACTCCCATGTTTAGTCCTTGCAGACTCCGGACAAAATGGGTATAATGAACCTTAAGAGGCAACGTCATAGAACAGTTGCCGTAAGAGTAATGTTAAAGGCAGAAGTGAAGCGTCTTTTGGCAGAATTACAAGGAGAAGAGACATGGACTTAAAATTTACGACTGTAAAGGAGCTGTACCGCGACCGGGAAAGCTATATTGGAAAAGAGATTACTGTAGGCGGATGGGTGCGCAGCATTCGTGATTCGAAGACCTTTGGATTTATTGTGCTTCATGACGGCACTTTTTTTGAAACTCTTCAGATCGTATATTCTGACCAGCTTTCCAATTTTTCAGAAATTTCAAAGCTGAACGTTGGGGCAGCAGTGATCGTGAGCGGTACACTGGTGGCTACGCCGAATGCGAAACAGCCGTTTGAAATTCAGGCTTCCTCCGTAGAAGTGGAAGGTACATCGACACCGGATTATCCGATGCAGAAGAAGCGGCATTCAATGGAATATCTTCGCACGGTCCCGCATCTTCGTCCGCGGACGAATACCTTTCAGGCTGTATTCCGTGTGCGTTCCCTGATTGCGTATGCGATTCATACTTTTTTCCAGGAGCGCGGCTTTGTATATATACACACACCGCTCATCACGGCAAGTGACTGTGAAGGCGCCGGTGAGATGTTTCAGGTGACGACACTGGATCTCGACAATCTTCCGCGGGATGCGCAGGGGGCGATTGACTATTCACAGGATTTCTTTGGAAAAGAGACGAATCTGACCGTGAGTGGTCAGCTTGATGTAGAGGCTTTTGCACAGGCATTCCGGAATGTCTATACTTTTGGACCGACTTTCCGGGCAGAGAATTCCAATACCGCACGTCATGCGGCGGAATTCTGGATGATCGAGCCGGAGATTGCTTTTGCGGATCTGGAAGATGATATGATCCTTGCGGAGAGCATGATCAAATATATCATTCGTTATGTTCTGGAGAATGCTCCGGAGGAAATGAAGTTCTTCAATTCCTTTGTAGACAAGGGATTGCTGGATCGACTGAATCATGTCCTGAATTCGGAATTCGGGCATGTGACCTATACGGAAGCGGTCGAGATCCTGCAAAAGCATAATGACAAATTTGAATATAAAGTATCATGGGGGTGCGACCTGCAGACCGAGCATGAGCGTTACTTGACCGAGCAGGTTTATAAGCGCCCGCTGTTTGTCACGGATTATCCGAAGGAAATCAAGGCTTTCTATATGAAGCTGAATGACGATGGGAAAACTGTGCGTGCTATGGATTGCCTGGTACCGGGGATCGGTGAGATCATCGGCGGCAGCCAGAGAGAGGACAATTATGAGATCCTTACGTCCCGTATTGCAGAGCTTGGTATGAAGCCGGAAGATTACGCTTACTATGTGGATCTGCGCAAGTACGGTTCCACCCGCCATGCCGGATTTGGTCTTGGCTTTGAGCGGTGTGTGATGTATCTGACCGGTATGTCCAATATCCGCGACGTGCTTCCTTACCCGCGGACTGTCGGAAATTTACAGTAAAAGCGTTCTCGATATCCAGACGGCCGGGATTTTTTAAAAAGGGGAGGGCATAGCTGCGGATGAGCAAAATACTTGTTTTGGACAATGAAAAAGAGATCGCGGAAGTGATCGGCCTTTATCTGCAGAATGATGGCTATAAAGTAGAGCTGGCTTATTCCGGACGGGAGGCGCTGCGTAAGATTGAGCAGTCGCCACCGGATCTGGCCTTGCTGGACGTGATGCTTCCGGATATTGATGGCTTTCGGGTTTTGCAGAAGATCCGGGAAAATTATAAGTTTCCGGTTATCATGCTGACTGCGAAGACGGAATACACTGATAAGATTGCCGGGCTCACCCTTGGCGCGGATGATTACATTCCCAAGCCTTTCAACCCTCTTGAAATGGTGGCGCGCGTCAAAGCCCAGCTTCGCCGATATACGAAATACAATGGGACGAATGACCGGATACCGGACAATGTGATCGACTTTGCGGGACTTCAGATGAACCGCGACACGCATGTATGTATTTATAATGAACGGGAGCTGACGCTCACACCGATAGAATTTGATATTCTCTGGCTGCTCTGTGAGAATCGCGGGAAGGTGATCAGTTCTGAGCAGCTGTTTGAACAGATCTGGAAGGAAAAATATTTTAAGAACAGTAATAATACCGTTATGGTACATATCCGCCATTTGCGGGAGAAGATGGGCGATGGGCACAGGAAAAGCGATTTTATCAAGACCGTTTGGGGAGTAGGGTACAAGATTGAAAAATAGATATGGAAAATTAAAGTGGAGTGCCGTCCTTCGCGCCATCCTGATCAGCGCTTTGACAGTGGCTGTAGGATACGGTATTCTGATTTTTCTGATAGAAGGTATCTCGCAGACAGCTTTTCAGAATTTTTCTCTAAAGGTATTGCAGAAACTGGGGCTGTCGGCGGAGCATGCGTACATATTGTATGAGCGGCTGCTGGTAAATGGTAAGATTATTTTTATTCTTGCCGGATTTGCTTTTCTGTTTTTTCTATTCTTTCTTTTGAGCGTGTGCAGGATGACGCGCCGTCTGAATGCTGTCAGTGATGCGCTGGATCAGATCCTGGAGGATTCGCGGGAACCCATCCGACTGGAGTCGGAGCTGGAAATTATGGAAGAGCAGCTGAACCGGCTGCAGGATAAGCTTTCCTGCAGGGAGCGTCAGGCTGCGGAGAGCGAACAGCGCAGGAATGAAATGGTGGTCTGCCTTGCTCATGATCTGAAGACACCTCTTACTTCGGTGACGGCCTATCTGACGATGTTGGATGAACATCCGGAGATGGCACAGGAAGAACGTGCAAGATATACACATATTACATTGGAAAAAGCAATCCGTCTGGAAGAACTGATCAATGAATTTTTTGAAATTACGCGCTTCAATATTCAGAATATCGTGCTTGAAAAAAGAGAGATTGATCTTTCGATGATGCTGGAACAGCTTGAAGATGAGAACTGCGGCATGTTGAATGAGAAAAATATGACGTGTGTGGTAGATGCACAGGAAGATCTGTTTGTGCAGTGCGATCCGGAGAAGCTTGCGCGCGTATTTGACAATCTGCTTAAGAATGCGGCTGCTTACGGATATGAGGGAACGGAGATCCTGATTCAGGCACGGGGCGGAAATAATGGAATAACGATTGTTTTTACCAATGAAGGTCCGCAAATTCCTCAAAAGAAGCTTGAGATGATTTTTGAAAAGTTCTATCGCATTGACGACGGGAGGTCCAGTAAAACCGGCGGAGCGGGGCTTGGCCTTGCAATTGCCCGGCAGATCGTAGAACTGCATGGAGGTGTGATATCTGCAGTCAGTGACAGCAAAAACACCCGGTTTATTGTAAACCTGCCTGCCACTGCCCGGATAAAAGGAGGGGATAACGGATGAAAAATGGATCTGGAAACGGGGGAGAGAATTACAACGGTTATAATAATGACCCGGGCGGCGGCTACAATGGATATAACAATGGTCCGTCCGACGCTTACAATGGCTATAACAATGCTCCGGGTGGTGGCTACAATGGTTATCAGAATGGTTATAATAATGACCCGAACGGTGCTTACAGCGGCTATAATAATGCTCCGGGCGGTGGTTATAATGGCTATAATAATGGTTATCAGAATGACCCGGGCAGTGGCTATAATGGTTATCAGAATGACCCGGGCGGCGGCTACAATGGATATAACAA
>JAJBVF010000227.1 GCA_020859965.1 Clostridiales bacterium | reverse complement strand
CCGCAATCCTGCCCCGCTGGCCCGTTCTCTTCGTTCTGTTCCGGGGAAGGCGACAGCTGCACCCGAGCCAGCAGATAATGCTCCCGGTTTGCGATTGAAATCGCGAGTGCCGTCTTTTCGTTGCTCGTATAATAAGTGTTTCGCATATACTCAGCGATCTCACTGTTTTTCCAACCCTGATTCAAAAGCGTCATGGGTATTTTCGTCGGACGTATTCCGGTCAGATTTCCCCAAGGAAGCGTTTTCCCCGAATATTCGGAAAGCAGCCGGTAAAGTAATCGTTTCAGCTCGTTTTTTGATTCCTTACGCTCCGTCTCATGACATGTGCCCTCTAACTGTGACCTGACTCCTGCCGCATCCGTAAGTCGCAGAATAATTTTAGAAACAGATGTATCGTCCGGTTCAAAAAAAATCTCCAGCAAAAATAAAATCCTGCCCTGCAGGATTTCCATGTCATCTACCTGTTCTCCCAGAGAAATGTCAGACATTGCTGACGTATAATCAGAATCCTGCTGTACACAGGTCACATGCACTTCCTGCCCGGGATAAAATGCGCGAACCAGCGAATGTACATCATATTGAAAACTTTGTCTGTTTAGTCTTACCTGAATCATTTTGGCCCCTACCATGGATTAAACTGCTTTTCATATTGGATCGTCGTAGCAGAATCATGTCCCGGAAAAACATCCGTCTCATCCGGCAGCAAAAACAGCTTTTCATGAAGTGAGCGATGCAGATCGCTCATACTCCCGGTCGGAAAGTCGGTCCTTCCCACGCTGCATCGAAAAAGAGTATCTCCCGAAAAGAGCACACTTTCTTCAGGAATATAATAACAACTGCTTCCGGCTGTATGCCCCGGTGTATGCAATACCAAGATGGAAAAGCCAGCAAGAACGAGCTTTTCCCCATCATGAAGGAATTGATCTGCCTGCAATGTGTATCCGTTCCCATTCCAACGAGTCAGATTTTTTCCTGAATCTGACAGAACCTCCCGTTCTTTATCAGGCGCGCAGATCGGTATTCCATATCTGCTTTTTAATTCTGCGGCCGCTCCGATATGATCGAAATGTCCATGTGTCAGAAGAATTGCTTCCGGTAAGCCCCCCATCTCTGTGATCTTTTGCATGATCCGTTCCGCATGGTCAGCGGGATCAATGATCAAAAGTGCTCCGGTCTCCTGATTCTTCACCAGGTAACAATTCGTGGAAACCGATCCAAGCACCAGAGATTCTAACTGAAGATTTTTCATCCTGATCACCCCGTTGTTCTCTCAATATCAATCACACTGCTGATCTGACGTATCCGGTCGATCAGATACTGCAGCGTATCCTTTCCAGGCACCTCAAAGGACATGGCAATCGTAGCGATTCCCTGCCTGCTCGTGCGCGAATTTACAGACAATACATCGATCTTGCGCTCTGTAAAAACTTTCGTAATATCTACCAGAAGGCCAGTGCGGTTGTTGCAATAAATCATAATCTCTGCAAGATACAGCCCCTGATCGCCGGATGTCTCCTCGCTGCGCTGCCATTCTGCGTCGATCAGACGCACACGCTCACTCTCCGGAAGATTGATGATGTTGATACAGTCCGTACGGTGTACCGTAACTCCTCTGCCGCGTGTCACAAAACCAACGATCTCATCTCCGGGAATCGGACTGCAGCATTTGGCAAAACGGACACTGACATCATTGATTCCCTGAACGGTGATGCCGCCCTTAGACTTTTTCACACGTACCGGAGCAACTTCTTTCGCACTTTGTACCGCCTCTATGATCTGTTCATCCGTAATTTCTTTCCGGTGATCCTGATCATAACCTTCCAGAAGTTTATTTACAATCTGACCTTCTTTCAGTCCGCCATGACCAAGTGCTGCCATCACAGAATCCCAGTCCCGGAAGCCGTATTTTGTCATCACACGCTCCATGTAAGACGATTTCATAAGATCCGATTGTGTCAAACCCTTTGACTTACAATAGGCAGAAAGCATTTCCTTGCCTTTGGTAATATTGTCTTCCTTTAATTCCTGCCGGAACCACTGGTTGATCTTATTCTTCGCCTGAGAGCTCTTGACTATTTTCAGCCAGTCGCGGCTCGGGCCGCGCGAATTCTGAGAGGTGATGATCTCAATCCGGTCGCCATTCTGAATCACGTAATCGATCGTCACCAGCTTGCCATTGACACGCGCACCGATCATCCGGTTGCCCACTGCGCTGTGAATGCTATATGCAAAATCAATCGGTGTCGAACCATTTGGCAGGTTCTTGACATCACCCGCCGGTGTGAAACAGTACACGCTCTCAGCAAAGAGGTCAAAATCACTCTTCAAAAGGCTCATAAACTCACGATTGTCCGACATCTGCCAGTCAAGTACCTGACGCAGCCAGCTGAGTTTAGCTTCCTCGCTTTTGGAATCTCCGCCCTTCTTGCCGTCCGCAGCTTCCTTGTACTTCCAGTGTGCCGCGATACCGTATTCTGCGGTGCGATGCATCTCAAAGGTACGGATCTGAATTTCAAAAGGCATCCCGTTCGGACCGATCAGAGTCGTGTGCAGGGACTGATACATATTCTGTTTCGGCATCGCGATGTAATCCTTGAAACGTCCGGGTATCGGCTTATACATCTCATGGATCACACCAAGCGCTGCATAACAGTCCTTTACAGTATCCACAATGATCCGCACGGCAAAAAGGTCATAGATCTGATCCAGCGTTTTCTGCTGATTTACCATCTTTTTGTAGATACTGAAAAAATGCTTGATCCTGCCGTCAATCTGTGCCTTGATGCCGGCTTCATCAATCTGTTTGCGAACCTCAACGACAATCCTGTCGACATAGGCCTGCCTTTCGTCCCGCTTCAGGGCAATTTTATCTACCAGATCGTAATAAATCTCCGGTTCCAGATATTTCAGGGAGAGATCGTCCAGCTCCACCTTGATTTTGGAAATACCCAGGCGATGGGCGATGGGCGCATAGATATCCATGGTCTCCCGCGCTTTTTTCTTCTGTGTCTCAGGCGACCAGTATTTAGCAGTGCGCATATTGTGCAGCCGGTCGGCCAGTTTGACAAGGATCACGCGAATGTCCTTTGCCATCGCCAGAAACATCTTCCGAAGGTTCTCAGCCTGCACATCCACTTTATCAGCAGGATAACTCAGCTTGCCCAGCTTTGTCACCCCGTCTACCAGATGCTCTACCTCTTCTCCAAACTGTTCACGCAGATCCTCAGATGTCATGATCGTATCTTCCACCACATCGTGAAGCAGCCCTGCGACGATTGTCTCCTTATCAAGCTCCAGATCCGCAAGAATAATAGCCACACACAACGGATGGATAATATAAGGTTCGCCTGATCTTCGCTTCTGATCCTTGTGTGCGTCATAAGCAACACGATAAGCTTTCTCGATCATGGAAATATCATCAGAAGGGTGGTATTTCTGAACGCTTGCAATCAATTCTTTGTAAAGAATATCCGGATCCGTAAAATCCTCCATCTTCTTTACGCTGGCATCTGCCTTTTTGATCTCGTCTATTTTTTTCTGTTTCACGCTCGAATCCATCGCCATCCAGTCTCGCCACCTTTCCGTCGTAAAGTAAAACGGCAAATGCCGTTTACGATATGAAGCATATTTATGATTTCAGACCTGTTTCCGGTACTTTCCGATCATTTCCCATCATAGCATATGACAGACTGTACGTCATAATCTGCCAGCTTTTCACGTCCGTTCAGTCCGGCCAGCTCCATCAGAAATACTACTCTGACTACCTCTCCTCCCAGATCTTCAATCAGTCGGATGGCCGCTTCTACTGTACCTCCGGTAGCAATTAGATCATCAATCACTACGACCTTCTGTCCGGGCCTGATCGCATCCTTATGCATCTCAATCGTTGCAGTGCCATACTCCAGATCATACTCCCTGGAGATAGTCTCACATGGAAGCTTGCCTTTTTTGCGAACCGGAATAAACGGCTTGTGCAGATTGTATGCTACCGGTACGCCAAAAATGAAGCCACGAGACTCCGTACCGACAACAACATCAAAATCCAACCCTTTCAGTTTCTCCTGAATCAGGTCAATCGAGAGCTGCAGACCATCTGCGTCCTGCAGGATACTGGTAATATCCCGGAAAATAACCCCTTCCTCCGGAAAATCCGGAATGCTTCTTACATAGTCTTCAATCTTTTTCATTTTCTATTCCCCCTTGGCATCGCTCATTTGCAACAAAAACCGACGTTTTCGTAGAGTATAGCATTTTCTTACATATTTCGCAACCACTGGGGACTGCAAAATTTAATCGTTTTCAACTGTCGTTTCATTCTGAACTTCTATGTAAAAATGTACCGCCGCCGGAAAAACCGGCAGCGGTGATGTTATGATGCACACGGCCGTGCAAAGAATATTCTGGCTAACGCCAGACGCGGCCGGCGTGGGTGGCAGGAGCCGGTACACCGTCTCCTGCTCGATTGCCCAGGGTTTATTTTCTCTTTGCCTGCGCGATGAATGTCTGAACACCTTCCACCACAAGAATGATCGCGAGGATCGCCATTGCAGCGGCAAAAATAAACTGGAACCAGTCACCCCATGCAGCACCGCCCGCACCGATCAGAACAATCTTTTTCTGTACCGTCATGACCAGGTAAGTCAGCGTAGCAGCAAGCATAAATACCATCGGGATAAAGAACATTTTATTGTTCTTGCCCGCATTGCCCAGCCATGCGGCTACTGCCATCAGGGCAATACCTGCAAGAAGCTGATTCGCAGCTCCAAACAGAGACCAGATCTGGCTCAGGCTCAGTCCGCCAAGGATACAGCCGACCACAACCATAAACACCGTACCGAACAGCGGATGTGCAAGCAGCTGGCGAATTCCCTTTGCATCCTTATAGGAAGCCTCATCTTCTTTCAGGAACAATTCCGAGAACATGAAACGGCTCAGACGTGTACCAGTGTCAAGGCTTGTCAGAGCAAATACAGAAACAGCAAGGGTAAGGAGCGCTTTGATCACACCATAGACAGCCGTAGTCTCCGCGCCGAACATCAGAGCAATACCAGTCGCAAATGCTACAGCCGGAGAACCAAATCCGCCGCTTGTATAGGTATCATATACCATACCAACAGAAATCAGGGCGATAATCCCCAGCGCAGACTCAATCAGCATGGAACCATAGCCGATCGGCTTCGCATCTGCCTCATTTGAGAGCTGCTTGGATGTCGTGCCTGTCGCGATCAGACTGTGGAAACCGGAGCAGGCACCACAGGCAACCGTAATAAACAATACCGGGAACATCGTACCAAGGCCTGTACTCCAGCCTGTAAATGCCGGCATGTCAAAAGTTGCTGCGCCTCCTCCAAACGAGGAGAACAGAATACCGATTAAAGCCACAGCCATCATGGCATAAAGCAAAAGCTGGAAAGGTAATCACGCGGCTGCAGAAGAATCCATACCGGAACCAGTGATGCGATCGTGATGTAAGCGCCGATGAATACGATCCATGCAATCCGGCTCATAGCAAAGCCCACATTCAAACCAAAAGCAATCATAACAACGATCGCGATAATTCCGATGATCGTAGCCGGAACTGTCTTGAGGCCGGCACGATTCGTCAGCATACCATAGACGATCGCCAGAACAATAAACAGCAGGGAAATCATTGCCGTCGTCTGATTACCGGTCGGGTTGGCCACAAAGCCCAGTCCTTCACCAGCTGCGGTATAGAAAGTACCTGCAACTACATTTACAAAGGAAGCAATAACCAGAAGAAGCACCAGAAGCGCAAAGATCGTAAAGAGCTTCTGTGCACGCTTTCCCATGGAATCCTTGATGATCTCGCCCACCGATTTACCGTCATGTCGGATAGATGCGAACAGAGAACCGAAATCCTGAACACCGCCAAAGAAAATACCGCCAATGATACACCATAGGAATACCGGCACCCAGCCGAATACGGAAGCCTGAATCGGGCCATTGATCGGGCCTGCACCTGCAATAGAGGAATAATGATGACCCATGAGAACCGCCGGCTTAGCCGCACAGTAATCGACGCCATCTTCCATCGTGATCGCAGGAGTTTTCCGTTTCGGGTCAATCCCCCACTGCTTTGCGAGCCATGAACCGTAAAAAACATAGCCGCAGACCAGCAGTACAATAGCCACAATGATAATAAGTAATGCTGTCATTTGTTTCTCTCTCCTTTTTCTCTTTCTTGGTCCATCGACAGACAGAAGTCTACGATGAACAACTACTGGAATATATTGCGTAAGAGTTTCCTCAGATCCCGGCCCTGACGGTTACAGACCATACGGCCTGAGGACTGCTCAACTGCAATCAATCGATACTGGCTCCATCCCTGGAGCGAAAAATGATAACTCCTGTAGTGACGAAGCTTCGGAATCAGAGCAGCCGCCTCATCCGTAAGCCTGTCTGCAAGAATGATCAGTATCACATCACTACTACAATGTATTTATGGTTAATACCCCTTACAGCCAGTAAGGAATTATCCA
>JAJBVF010000016.1 GCA_020859965.1 Clostridiales bacterium | reverse complement strand
ATGACGGTCACAGGGGGAAATTTTTCAGCGGACTGCTCAATGACCTTCTCGGGCGATGGCCTTATTGCGGATAATGGTGGTACTGTAGTGATCAAAGGCGGTACTTTTGCGGCGGAAGAAAGTCCGGCGACAATTGTCACCTGGCTTGGCAAAGTGACCATCAGCGGTGGCAAATTTATAAATGATGAAAATGCCTGCCTTAGTACGATGGGAGGGACTGTCACGATCAAAGGCGGTACCTTCAAGACGGCTGGTAATGTGATCCAAGCATGCGGGCATGGCGTGGATGGGGGCACTTCCACCGGTAAGGTCACGATTTCCAAGGGTACGTTCAAAACAACGGGGGCGAAAACTGTTTTGCTGTATGCGTACGATTATGGGAAAATCATAGTGAAAGGCGGGACATTCACCGGGACAAAGGCTTATAAATATGCCGGCTTAAAGACTAGCACATCTTCCAAAAAAGGCGTTGTTAAAATATCAGGCGGCACCTTTAAAACAAAATATAAAGAATATACAGAATAATGTTGGATGTACATAAAAGGCTCTGCCGTTTCGGACTTTGAGCGGCGGAGCTCTTTTCAGTATTCATCCCGGAATCCCCCCAAATAGAGTCAAAATGTTAAATTTCAGGCGTACAGGAGACTTGTGCGCCTTTTCTATTTGAACTGGTCTTACGTCGCAAACCCGGCGTACTGCATCATATACAGCTCATAGTATTTTCCGTGCTGCGCGAGGAGCTCTTCGTGGCTGCCGGTTTCCGCGATCTGTCCGTGATCCATCACGACGATGATGTCGGAATCGCGAATGGTAGAAAGCCGGTGGGCGATGACGATGCTTGTGCGGTTTTCCATGATATGCTGCATGGCGTCCTGGATGGCTTTTTCCGTGCGCGTATCGACGTTCGAGGTGGCTTCATCGAGGATCAGGATTTTCGGATCCATCGCAAATGCGCGGGCTATGGTGAGCAGCTGGCGCTGTCCCTGGCTGATGTTTTCTCCGGAGCCGGTTAGAATCGTGTCATATCCCTGCGGCAGCATTTGCAGCAGATCTTTGCAGCGGCTCATTTCTACAGCGTTTTCCAGCTGTTCTTCGGTGACGTCACTGTTGCCGTATTTCAGATTATTGCCTACAGTGTCCGTAAACAGAACCGTATCCTGCAGCACGATGGCAATATCCTTGCGCAGGCTTTCCCTCGCGATATTTTTCAGATCCTGATCGTTGATAAGAATGCGCCCGCTGTCGATATCGTAGAAGCGCATCAGAAGGTTTACGATAGTCGTTTTTCCGCTGCCGGTGGTGCCGACCAAAGCAATCTTTTTGCCGGATGGTACACTCAGAGAAAAATCGCGGATGACCGGCTGTCCGGGTTCGTAGGAAAAGTTTACATGCTCGAAAGTGACGGTGGCATCGGTTTCATTGAGTTGTAAAGGTTCGCCGCTTGGGTCTTCGTTTTCATCATCAAGTACGGAGAAGACGCGCTCTGCACCTGCGATCGCGGTCTGCAGCTGCCCATAGACCTGAGCAATTTCGTTGATCGGGCGCGAAAATTGTTTCGCATAGACAATGAATGCGGAAATTACGCCCACAGAGATCAGGCCTTTGATGGAAAAGTATCCGCCGAAGGCCGCAATGATGACAAATCCGATATTGCCAATGCAGTTCATGACAGGCCCCATGACACCGCTGAAGGAATCTGTGCGGATACCGGCTTTTGTCATGGAATCCGCTGTCTCGCAGAATTCTTCAATCGTAAGATCCTGGTGATTGTAAGCGACTACCGTGCGGAATCCGGATACCATTTCTTCTACGGTGCCGTTGAGGTGCCCGAGAAGCTGCTGGCGCTGACGGGAGTATTTGCGCACCTGTTTGGAGAGAAGTTTTGTAGCAAATACGGTCAGAAACACGGTAATGAAGCTGAGCAGTGCAAGCTGCCAGCAGTACCAGAGCATGATAGCCATTGTGCCGATGATTGTCAGTACGCCGGAGAACAGCGATGGCAGGGATTGAGAAACGGTTGTGGAAATGTTTTCAATATCATTTGTCATTCGGCTCATGACATCGCCGTGTGAATGGATATCGAGATAATGGATCGGCAGATCGATGATTTTACCAAAAAGGTCGTCGCGCATATGACGGACAATGTGCTGCGACAGATACGCGCTGATGATGCTCTGAAAGAGCTGGCAGACACAGTAAATGAGGTAGACGGACAGCATCAGGAGAACTGTAGTCATAAGCGCTCCACTTTCTTCGCCTGCGATGATGTCGATGGCTTTGCTTTGCAGGCTCGGCGCGTAGACTCCGCAGAGGGTTCCCAGTATGACGACCAGAAGCATGACGATCACCAGCGTTTTTTCTTTTGCGAAATAGGCAAGGATGCGCTTTGTGGTCTCCATGGCGTTCTGCGCATGCTCGACCTCGGCAAAGCGGTTGCCGCGCGTATGGCCGGGAATGTTCTGGGTGCTGTCTGTTTTGGATGATGAATGTGCGGATCTCTTTGTATTATCGCTCATATGGCACTCCTTTCGGGGGCTTCCTCCATGATCTGGGAATGATAGATTTCCTGGTAAGTGGGGCTTATCTTCAGCAGCTGTTCATGCGTCCCTTCTGCGGCGATCTGTCCGTTTTCCAGGATGAAGATACGGTCTGCATTGCGCACGGAAGCAATCCGCTGTGCGATGATGATCTTTGTGCTCTCCGGGCTGCTCTGGCGCAATGCCTGATGAAGATTCGCCTCAGTCTTAAGATCAAGCGCACTGGTCGAATCGTCGAAGATCAGGATCTCGGAAGATTTCAGCACGGCCCGTGCGATGGAAATGCGCTGCTTCTGTCCACCGGATAAACTCATGCCGCGTTCTGCCACCAGTGTGTGAAAACCGTCCGCGGTAGAGGAGATGAAATCCTCTGCCTGTGCGGTGTGAGCCGCTGCCTGAATTTCTTCTTCGGAAGCAACCGGGTTGCCCCAGGCGATATTCTCAGCAATCTCCATGCTGAAAAGCTCACTTCGCTGCAGGGCGATGGCGATTTTATCGCGAAGCTCCTTCAGCTTATAATCCCGTATATTGACCTGTTCTACTAAAATCTCCCCTTCGGTAGTATCGTAAAAACGGGGAATGAGGTTCACCAGGGTGGATTTTCCGCAGCCGGTCGCACCCATGAAAGCGACTGTTTCGCCGGGATGAATATGAAGACTTATGTGGCTGAGAACAGGATGGTCGCTGCCCGGATAAGAGAAGGAAACATCGCGGAATTCAATTTCGCCTTTATTTTTCTGAACTTTCACCTGGGAAATACTGCCTGCGCTGTCTGTATTTTTCTGAGCTTTTACTTGTGAAGCGATCTCTGCACCCGCGCCGTCCTGAATTTCCGGTTCAGTCTGCAGTACTACGCGCACACGCTTCCAGGACGCATAGCCTCTCGAAATATTCTGAAAAATCATGACCATCATCATGATGCCGTGTAGCAGCTGCGTTGTGTAGGTGATGGCGGCCATCACATTGCCGGGAGAAGTAATCCCGCTGCTCACATCAAAAGCTCCCATCCAGAGAATTCCGGCCACGACAAGATACATCAGTGCGCTCACGACCGGGTTCATGAAAGCGAAAATAATCAGCACTTTCAGCTGTGTCCGGATCAGCGCTCCGTTCGCTTTGCCAAAACGTGCTTTTTCATACAGTTCACGTACGCAGGCTTTGATGATGCGGATGCCGTTCACATCCTCCTGCATGATTTCATTGAGTTCATCGAGCTGATCCTGCAGCACTGAGAAAAGCGGGGTGCCTTTTCGGAGACAGATCACCAGAGTGGCGAACATGAATGGAAGTGCACAGAGCACAAGAATCCCGAAATGTACATCCAGCCGGAACATACAATAAATACTTCCGATCGTCAGAAGAGAATTGCGGACGATACCGCGCACGAAGGTCGAGACGAAATTCTGAATCTGCGTGATATCGTTTGTCATACGTGTGACAAGCGAACCGGTGCCGAACCGGTCGCGCTGCGGGAAAGAGAAGGCCATGATGTTGCGGAACGCATCTTTGCGGATCTCGTTGCCGACGTTTTGCGCAGTCAGGTGAGAAAAAACATTGTTTGCCGAACCGCAGAACCCTCCGAAGAGAACGAGCAGGATCATCTGAGCGCCTTTGATCCAGATAAGCGTCAGATTGCCGATACCATTATTATTAAGCCCTAGAACACCGTCGTCTACGATCACTCCCATGATGGTCGGCTGAAGCAGATCCATGAGGACTTCGCCTACCATAAACAGGGCTGCCAGAATGGCATAGGGCAGATATTGTCTGATGTATTTCCACATTGTGTATGTATCCTTTCCGGAGATTGTGGAACACGACTGCTGCAGTTCTTTCATACTTATAGGAAAACATACTGTGTATTCATATGAAAAAAGTGTGCAAACAAAGAAATGGTTTGCACACTTTTTAAGCGGTCGCGTCCGTAGGTGCAATTATAAAAGAATTGTGCTGATTTTGCAAGATGAAAATCAATCTATCCATATTTCGCATAGAAATTACCGAAAAACAGCCGGATTCATGCAGAAAATGAATCAAAATAGCTAAAACTCGGATTGTTTTTACGGATGCTGCTGCGGTATGATGATACAAAATTCTTATGAGGAAATACCGGAGGTAAAAAATGGAAGAGAAAGCGAATAAATTTTTGGAGGAGGAGAAGCTGGGCACGCTGATGAAAAAATATTCTGTGCCCTGTATCATATCACTGCTGGTGGCGGCATTGTACAATATTGTCGACCAGATCTTTATCGCGAACGCATCGTATCTCGGCTCTTATGGAAATGCGGCGAATAATGCGGTCTTTCCGTTGACGATCGTTGCGCTTTCCCTGGCTGTGATGATCGGTGATGGCTGCTGCGCGTATGTCAGCATTCTGCTTGGCAGGAATGAAAAGGAAGATGCCCACAAAAGCATTGGCTGTGCGATCTTGCTGGTGATCGTAGCCGGTCTGATCCTTACTGCCCTTTACGCGATCTTTCAGGATCAGATCCTGATCTTTTTCGGCGCTCATGTGAATGAGGAGACCTTTGCTCACGCGAAAGAGTATTTTACCTTTATCACGATGGGAATTCCGGTTTATATGTTTGGTCAGTGTCTGAACCCGATCATACGTTCCGACGGAAGTCCAAGGTTTGCGATGATGTCAACTGTGCTTGGCGCGGTATTCAATATTATTTTTGACCCGATCTGTATCTATGGTCTGCACTGGGGCATGATGGGAGCTGCGGTGGCGACTGTAGGCGGCCAGGTGCTCACTGCCGTCCTGGCCATCTGGTATCTGTTCCACATGAAAGCGGTAAGGCTGGAGAAAAAGAGTTTTGGTATGTTTCCGAATCTGATGGCGAAGTTTCTTCCGCTCGGGCTTACCAGTTTCCTTTCACAGATCTCCATCGTGGCTTCCATGGCGGCTGTGAACAATATGGTCGTGAAATACGGCGCTTTTGACGCTGTTTTCGGACTGGAGGAGTATTCTCAGATTCCGCTTGCTGTACTCGGGATCGTCATGAAGTTTTTCCAGATCGTAATCTCTGTTGCTGTGGGTCTCTCAGCGGGCTGTATCCCGGTTATTGGTTACAATGTGGGTGCCAGAAGGTCTGACCGGGCACTTGGCCTGTTTAAGATGCTCCTGATCGCAGAGCTGATCACCGGTTTCGTGGCGCTGGCCATTGTTGAACTTTTCCCGCTTCAGCTGATCAGCATTTTCGGCGCTGCAAATGAGAGCTCGTATTATTCGGATTTTGCGGTGAAATCTTTCCGGATTTATCTGTGCATGCTGCCGCTGGCTACTATGAATAAAGGAACCTTTATCTGCATGCAGTCCCTGGGGAAGGCGGCGCAGTCCTCTATCCTCTCACTGATCCGTGAAGTGCTTTTCGGAGTCGGCTGGGCATTGATCCTTCCTGTGTTCTTTGGACTGGATGGTGTACTGTATTCCATGCCTCTCTCAGATCTGCTCACTGGTATCATTGCGGTTGTGATGATCCTGCGGATTTTCCGGATGCTGAAAAACGATTCTGTTTGTCGGACAGAAAATGTCTGACAGCTGAAACGGTACATTTGCACAGTTTCGATATCTCAGGTGAGAAGGATGATGGATACAGGGGGTGATGCTGCACAGGTGCATGGGCGAATGTTATTAATGTAACGAATGGAATGAAACCAACGGACAGATGAGAAATGGATTTATGGAAATCTGCCATAGGAAGGAACTTCTATGGTGGATATTACCATAGAAAGAAAGGGGAAATGATATGAAAAGAAAAACATTAATCGGGCTGCTTTGTCTTACAATGACTCTGACTGCAGTGCCGGTACAGGCGGAGGAAACAGTATTTTCAAATCCAGGGACTTATACGGCGACCGGAACGGGCATCAATGGTGATATTACGCTTACTGTGACGTTCAGTGAGAGCGAGATCACTGATATACAGGTGGACAGTGAGGAGACAGCGACTGTCGGCGCCGCAGCTAT
>JAJBVF010000275.1 GCA_020859965.1 Clostridiales bacterium | reverse complement strand
CTTGGGGACAGTCAGGCAAGCTTTCTTGGGTCTGTTGGTATCCGCAAGAACGTACTTCTGCTGAATATGGGAACCGGCGGACAGATCTCGGCCCTATCTGATTGTTATTTTGAAGCGCCTGGCATTGAAGCACGTCCGTTTATAAAAGGAAAATATCTGCTGACTGGCTCTTCCCTTTGCGGAGGACGCGCATATGCTATTCTGGAACATTTTTTCCGAAGCTATATGACCGCAGCAGGGTTGCCGGCGAGCTCTCAGTATAGCGTAATGGCAGCGTTAGCCGAAAAAGGCAGGAAGACAGAAAATCAGAAGGATCGCATGCGCGTGCGCACTACGTTTAACGGGACGCGGATGGAGCCGGAGCTTCGCGGTGCCGTTTTTAATCTGAGTGAGGACAATTTTACGCCGGAAGGACTGGTGTATGGTGTGCTGGAAGGAATGGCGCGGGAATTATATGATATGTACTGTACGATGAGTGCAGGCACTGTTCTTCGGGCAGAAAGCCTGGTAGCCTCGGGCAATGGACTGCGGATGAATCCGAGCCTTCAAGAGATCTGTCAGGATATGTTCGGCGTGAAGCTCACGTTGTCTGAATACAGGGAAGAAGCGGCATGCGGTGCGGCATTTGCCGGGACAATGCTCTAAAGGACGACAAATATTGGGGAAAATCTGAGAGGAATTGTATATATGGAAGCAGTATTTAAACAGCAGGAAATGAGTGAACTGGTCGGAGAGATTCTTGACAGCTATCAGAAGTATCCGAAGACTTGCAGCATTGATATGGACAATCGCCTGAACCGGGCGGAAATCATAGAAATCCTTGAGGAAATCCGTGCACTGGCATTTCCCGGCTTCTTTGAGATGAAAAACCTGAATCGTGACGCGATTGCCTATCATGTCGGTGAACTGCTTGAGAACATCCAGTACCGCCTGAGAAAGCAGGTGGCGCGGGCTCTTTATCATACGGAGAAAAATACGCCGCAGGATGAGGAAGAAGCAATGCAAAGAGCTGGTCAGATCGTCCATGAATTTTTAAAGACAATACCGGCACTGCGGTCTTTGCTTGAGACGGATGTTCAGGCTGCTTACGATGGCGATCCGGCCGCATTTAATACAGATGAGGTCATACTCTCCTATCCGGGAGTGTTTGCGATTACGGTCAACCGGATTGCGCACGAGCTGCACAAGCTGGGAGTGCCTTTGATACCACGAATGATGACAGAATATGCGCACAATCTGACCGGTATTGATATTCATCCGGGAGCTACGATTGGAAAATATTTCTTTATTGACCATGGCACGGGTGTTGTAGTCGGAGAGACTACGGAGATTGGCGACCGTGTGAAAATTTATCAGGGGGTTACGCTGGGCGCGCTCTCTACGAGAGGCGGGCAGAGTCTCCGCAACAAAAAAAGACATCCGACGCTGGAAGACGATGTGACGGTTTACTCCGGGGCTTCTATTCTTGGCGGCGAGACTGTGATCGGCGCAGGAGCGATCATCGGTTCAAACGCATTTATCACCTCTTCCGTACCGGCCAGAACAAGGGTCAGCATTAAGAATCCGGAGCTGCAGTTCAAGGGCCGCGTAAGCATGACAGAGCTTGGACAGGAAGGATTCTGGAAGAATAAAGCGGATATGGCACCGTAAAATGATGATGATGCCAGAGACCGAAGTGCGAAGAAATCCGCAGGCATCATCTACTGTAGGGACCTTTGACACCAACATCATGATGATGTACCTGGCGGAAAAGGCAACATAAAACAGATCGTAAAACAATAGAAAAATATAAACGAAATTAAAGTGCGAAATGCAGCAGAAGGAACAAAACACAAAAACCATATTATACACAAATAATAGGAGGAAAACTTATGGAAAAAGAACTGGAAAGAAAATCACTGGAAAAGGAGCAGGAAAAAAATCAGACTGAAAAAGCCGCGGAGAAGAAACCGGAAGACGGCGTCAGCGAAACCTGGGCAGAGGAGACGATTGCGGATCTGGATGAATTCATCGAATCTCAGGGAATCTATATCCGGCAGTGAGTACCTCAGAAGCTGTCGCAAAATAATATGCTTAGATTGTGCTGGATAATGCGTGAAGAACAAGCGATATAAACGATTTTTTCGCAAAATGGCATACATGAATGTGAGCAGATGAAAAAGCAGACTTACCTGTATGCTGGCAGATACAGAAGCATACCGATGTGTATATGGCGGATAAAATGAATAAAGGATACAGAGCGGCTCTACAGGAGCCGCTCTGCCATGTATACAAAGAAGGGGACTGTGATCAGGGAGCAGAGCGTAGAGAACGCATAAATCTCTGAAGAATAGGCGTAATTCTTTTGAAATTTCAACGCAAATGCTGTGCCTGTTGCTGCACATGGGCAAGCGGCCGCAACCAGCAGCGTGTAAGCGACGGTAGAGGGCAGCTTCAGGACCAGAAGCACCAGGAACAGGATCGCCGGCATGACGATCAGTTTTATGAGTGTGACCAGATAAATGCGCTTCTTTTTCAGCATAGCCGGAATATTTGTCTGGGCAACCGAGACTCCGGCAATGATCATGGCGAGCGGAGTATTCATATTTCCGACATAATTAAGCGCATCCGCAAGTACGGGCGGAAATTTAATCTGCAGGAAAAAAAGTACAAGACCAAGGACACTGGCAAGGATCATCGGCGTAAGAAGATTTTTCAACAGCGCTGCTGCACGCGAAGCGAACCGGGAAGAATGATCTGACTGCTTTTGCCCGGAGGAATCTTTCGTCATCAGAGAGAGACCATGTGTCCAGGAAAAAATATTGAAGATCGTCATATAGGCGGCAATATAGAGCACGCCTTCATCGCCAAGGATACTTTGCACCAGCGGAATTCCGATAAAACCGCAGTTGGAATACATGGCAGCGAAGCGTTCTACGGCAAAGTCCTTATTTCCCTTTTCACGGATGAGCAGGTTTGAGACCAGGATCATAAACAGATGCGTCACAATGCCAAGACCATATGAAATCAACAGCCCAGACACCAGATCCGGGCTGTAATCGGCCTGCAGCGCCATGACCGCCACGATCGGATTTACGACCATCAGAAGCAGATTCGCCAGTCCTTTATTGGTATGTTCGTCAATCAGCTTTATGTGCCAGCACAGAATGCCGATGCACAGGATCAGAAGCATTTTGATAATCTGAAGGATAATAATAGAAAACATGAAAAAATCCTTTCTGTCATATTCGCACATACATACGCAGACTCATGCGTTTTCATACGCGCAAAGAGAAGGATACACCAACACAATGGAATTCGTCAAGCACAAGAAAAAGAATCTGCTTTATAAAACACTCCACAAAGGATAAGGTTTGTGATAGAATAGCGTAGGATAAAACAGATTGCTATTTTCGCAGAACAGAAAGAATCGAGGAATCATTATGACAGGAAAACGTGAGAATTATATTACCTGGGATGAATATTTCATGGCGGTCGCAAAACTGGCTGGCATGCGGTCAAAGGATCCGAACTCACAGGTAGGGACCTGTATCGTCAGCAGTGACAATAAAATACTGTCGATGGGCTATAATGGATTTCCGAGGGGATGCTCAGATGATGAATTCCCATGGAATCGGGAAGGCGACGAAGCAGATACGAAGTATCCGTATGTGGTTCACAGCGAGCTGAATGCAATCCTGAACTATCGCGGCGGCAGTCTGGAGGGAGCGAAGCTGTATGTTTCCCTGTTCCCGTGCAATGAATGTGCCAAGGCTATTATTCAGGCAGGAATCAAAACAGTTGTCTACGACGAGGACAAATACGACGGCACGCCATCGGTTCTTTCATCCAAACGTATGATGGACGCGGCCGGGGTCCGCTACTATCGCTATCAGAGGAGCGGCCGGGAAATATCGATTACCGTATGAAGCTATGCGACAAAGCAGAAACACTGGAAATGCGTAAAAGAAAATGCTTCGGCTGTGTATAAAAGCAGAGGCTTTGGCTGTGCGTAAACGGATCGTCCAGCAATGTTCGAAGCCGGGTAATTTGCCGGTGCGCGAAAAATGCAGAATGTGATTTTGAGGAGGAAGTATGAAATTTATCAATACCTTTCGCGAAGGGGACAAAATAAATGAGATTTATCTGTGTAAATACAAACAGTCCGCGACCGCGAAAAATGGGAAAATTTATGAAAACGTAGTTTTGCAGGACAAAACGGGCACGATAGACGCGAAGATCTGGGATCCGAATTCATCCGGGATCGAAGAGTTCGGAGTGCTGGATTATATCTTTGTGAGCGGCGATATTTCTAATTTTCAGGGCACGCTGCAGATGAGCATCCGCCGTGCCCGCAAAGCGCAGGAGTCCGAATATGTCGCAGCGGATTATCTTCCGGTCAGCGAGAAAAATATTGATGAAATGTATGAGGAACTGATGGGCTATATGCGCCAGGTAGAGAATCCTTATCTGCAAAAGCTGATTCAGATTTATTTTGTGGACAATGAAGCCTTTATCTCTGCCTTCAAAAATCATTCCGCAGCCAAGACGGTACACCACAGCTTCGTCGGCGGCCTGCTGGAACACACACTCGGTGTTGTGAAGCTCTGTGACTTCTATGTAAAGCAGTATCCCTATCTCCGGAAAGACCTTTTATTTACCGCGGCACTGTTCCATGATGTCGGGAAATTAAAGGAAATATCCAACTTCCCGGAAAATGATTATACCGACGACGGCCAGCTTTTGGGGCATATCGTGATGGGCAGTGAGCTTGTCGGCTTCGGCTGCCGCCACATCAAAGGCTTCCCCAAAAAGCTGATGAGCGAGCTGCAGCACTGTATCCTGGCTCATCATGGCGAGCTCGAATACGGTTCTCCCAAAAAGCCTGCGCTTGCCGAGGCATTGGCACTCAATTACGCGGACGACACTGACGCTAAGCTTGAAACCATGCGCGAAGTTCTGAAAAATGCCGGAGACAACAACGACTGGCTCGGTTATAACCGACTCTTTGAGTCCAATCTGAGGAAGACGTCCGAATTCTGATGAAAGAAATGATTTGCGCATCCTTAACCGGGTGCGCATGATTATTTCCGCCGGAAAGAAAAACAGGTACGAACATAAATGGAGAAATGAGTGCGAAAATGGATATAAAAAAAGATGACATCATCACTTTAAAAATTGAAGATTTCAGCACAGAAGGACTTGGCATTGGGCATGTGGGGGCAGATTCTTCCTCACAATCGGCTGGCGCTGAGACAGGGGCGGGATTTACGCTGTTTGTGAAAGATACTGTGATTGGAGACGTAGTGGAGGCAAAGGTCATGAAAATGAAAAAGACTTACGGCTATGCCCGCCTTCTGCGCATCATTACTCCCAGCCCCGACCGCATCGAAGCACCCTGTCCGGTCGCACGGTCCTGCGGCGGCTGCCAGATTCAGGAAATGAAATACGAAGCGCAGCTTCGTTTCAAAGAGCAGAAAGTGCTGGGGAATCTGCAGCGTATCGGAGGTTTTGCCAATCCGCCTATGGAACCGATCCTCGGGATGGAGAGCCGCGCCATTGAAGATTGTGCTTCGCACAATGGGCGCGGCCTTCGTCCCGCATCCCAAAGCGATGCGGGACATAGGATGGAATATCCTTTCCGCTACCGGAATAAAGCACAATACCCCATCAGCAGAGATAAAAACGGCAAACTTATCGCGGGCTTTTACGCGGGCCGCACCCACACGGTAATCGATTGTCGTGACTGCCTGCTCGGTGCAGAGGTTAACAAAACCATTCTTGACATCGTTCTGAAGCATATGGAAACCTACGGAATCGAGCCCTATGATGAGAGAACCGCAAAGGGGCTTGTGCGGCATGTGATGATCCGTGTGACGAAAGAAGTTTTATTATCTGGCAAAGAGCAGGAAAATTCATCATGCGGACAGATTATGGTCTGCATCGTGATAAATGGAACTGCTCTTCCGAAGAGCGATCGTCTGGTTCAGGCGCTTTGTGCCATTCCCGGCATGACCAGCATTTCTCTGAATATCAACCGTGAGCGAACCAATGTCATTCTGGGCAGACAGTTGAAGCTGCTCTGGGGCAAAGAATACATAGAGGATACGATTGGAGGCGTTCGATTCCACATTTCTCCGCTGTCCTTTTATCAGGTAAATCCCCGCCAGACCGAAAAACTCTATGCAAAGGCACTCGAGTATGCGGATCTGACCGGGCAGGAGACCGTTTGGGATCTCTACTGTGGGATTGGCACCATCTCGCTTTTTCTCGCACAGAATGCCCGCGCCGTATACGGCGTCGAGATCGTGCCGGATGCCATCCGCGACGCCCGCCGGAACGCACAGCTGAATCATATTACAAACGCAGAATTCTTTGTCGGAAAAGCAGAAGAAGTTCTTCCGGAGAAATATGAAAAAGAAGGAATCCACGCGGACGTGATCGTCGTCGATCCGCCCCGTAAGGGATGCGAAGAGAGTGTGCTTGCTACCATGCTGAAAATTGCTCCCAAAAGAATTGTCTATGTAAGCGGCGATTCCGCTACAC
>JAJBVF010000572.1 GCA_020859965.1 Clostridiales bacterium | reverse complement strand
ATCATAACCTTAACATCCAAGCCAAGTTCGAAGATTCTTCGACTCGACAGTCTCCTCAAAAAGGAAAGCGTATCCTCAAAGTATCAATACCTTCTATCTCATCACATCAACTTGTTGTACACATCTGTTGCCGTCATTATACTCGTATTCAAAGAAGCAAAAAACCGAGCCGTTTGCCTTCTGAAATAAAATCTCCTCCAGGAACACTTGAATTTATTTTCCATAAAAGCGATAATGGCAGATACGATATTAAAGTTCGATTTATAGATGCAAGTGTTTTCAAGCAAGATCCTATTTATTTTTGGTATGG
Organism: Clostridiales bacterium; assembly: GCA_020859965.1. Lineage (GTDB taxonomy): Bacteria > Bacillota > Clostridia > Lachnospirales > Lachnospiraceae > Choladousia. Next base: position 6,223 of record JAJBVF010000572.1, on the reverse strand, counting down.
CGAAGCATACAATTTATATTCAATGGGTATTTGGTCACCTCGTCATGGTTGGAACAATGCCTTTCTAGAATATGTATGGAGCCATGCAGAATTGTTCGGTATGCGCCCAGAATCGGTATATCGACGTCAACTATATGATCAAGAAGGATATGAGCCAGATGAAGCTGATCTAGCTATTAATAACTGGTTGCAGCTTGAAAATCTACATCAACAGACGATCAAACTACAACATGAACACGAGATAGCTTCCGATATTTTGTCTGACACTCTTTTCTGGCTAATGTTAAAGTACTGCAAAGAGCCACTTGATAAAGAGATAAAAGATATAAGGCAAATGATCAAAGGTCTTAGTCCAAGAAAACCTATATCCCCTGTATGGGAATATTCCATAAAGGAATTTATTGTATTTAATAAATTTGATTCTGAATCGTTCTTAAAGAGAATCCCGTGGTTTGCTCCTTGGACTTATATTCAAAAATGGCATGAAATAAGTCGTCCAGGGTTGAGGTGGCTTCTGGATCGAATTAAGGAAGTAATGTCAGTGTATATGGATTACCCTCTACGTCCGAAACAAATGGAGAATATGGAAAAGATTCTTACATTTTTACACAATCACACTCAAATGAATCCCTCTGAGAAAAAAATCACAATCCCATGGCCTCGTGCAGGAGATATAGGGGGAACTCCACGTTCCCTGACGGATGCGGGAATGGGCTGGCTTGTGTGTGGACGAGGTAAGCGCGCAACATGCTAGTTCCAGAGCATGCTTCGGGATATCTACAATAGTCCTGATCTGCTTACTTCCATTATAACGCTTGTGCCATTTTATCAGATCGGATTTTTTGGTACTTTTCCAAGCAGGCAAGTTCGGTTGTTTTCGGAGCACTTCTCACTGATCTCCTCCGCCAGTAGGACGAATCCTATCCAAGCACCGAGAAAATGTGGTGTCGATTCCCGCGTGACTACCTGAGAGATTACAGTATGACAAAATCAGCATATTCATCACAAGTATTTCATAATGTTCATTATACGTAATTAAACGCATATTCTATTAATACATCCCATTATGTTCACTTTTTGCTCAGAAATCGAGGATATTCCTCGCTGTAAAAGGCCTAATAAACCCTACTATTTCTTAATTAAACGCAATATATAAACATTGCAAACGTCTTATTATTAGCAGTATATGACGTGTTGACATTCTGCAGAGAAAATTCAATTCTCCGCACATGTCACCGACAAAACCACAGAGACAACTTCGAGATTTGGGCGGCATTGCCCATATCATGGATAGGGCCGAACTGGCTCAACACTTGAAGATCTCGACCAAGAAGGTAGACGAACTCGTAAAATGCGGACTTCCCTACTTTTTGGTCCAGAACAACCGCCGTGGTGGAATCAAAAGGTTCCGCCTTTTGGATGTCCACGCATGGCTTGACCGCCAAACCGAATTGGCAAAATAAGAAACCCCGCCCGCGCATGCTGCGATCAGGCGGAGTTCCAAGGATGGGTATCCTCGAATATCCTACCAAATCACAGCTGCCGGGCAACCACAAAGAACACAATGTTTATTGACTATCAAAACATCAAGAAAGACCTGACAGCATTCAACGCTACCTTGGCTCACATCTATAAAGAAAGAGGGCGTAGTCTGTACCTCAACGAACTCTATAGTAATCACCCAGGGCATCAGCAGACCGTTTGTTGTCCCATTCATAACGATCATAATCCATCCTGCTCTTTCAGCGTCACGGAGGACGGAACTATTCTGTTCAACTGCTTTGCTTGCGATGCAGCAGGAACAATTTTCGACCTGGTGTGCGCTCACAAGCAATGGACGATGCAGGAGAATTATTCCGACATCATCCATTTCATCAAGGAAAGTATGCAGTCGGATAACGATTTCTCCGCAATTCCTGAGTTACAACCCGCAGTTAAGGCTGTCATATCCAAGGAAACACAGCCTCTAACCAATATTGAGGAAATGGGATGTGAAAGCCTTCGTATGGCTATTTTCCTAGAACACCTCAAGGTCCAGCGAATGGCGCTTATTCTTGGTTTTGCTGAAGAAACCCTGATGTACATGGCCGCCAGGCCATGGTATGCGTTAGGCTTAAGCCCGGAAGGAGGGCTTTGCTTCCTCTATACAGACGAGAATGGAAAGTATATCGGGGTCAAAGCTCGCTTGAAAGAACCCTGGGCCACCCGATTTGGATTCAGTATGAATGGGAATCCTTACACCATTCCCGGTCCTACTGACAGCCCTTTCATGAAAGTTTGCGGGACAGTAACCATGTGGGGCATTCATGCCATCCCTGGGTCTACCCACTGCATTATTACGGAGGGAGAAACCGATGCCATCGCTGCCATGGATGCCATTCTTCACTCGGGCATGCCTGAAAAAGAGTTCCCTGCTATCGTCTCCATTAACGGTGTGAAGAGTTTTAATCCTGAACGGGCGGAATATTTTCGAGGTAAGCATGTCCTTTTGGCCTTTGATGCAGACGAGGCAGGAGAAGAAGGGAAAGCCAAGGCGACGAGTCTCCTGGCAGGTATTGCCGCTTCTGTTCACGCTTTAATATTGCCCAACGGTAAAAAGGATGTTCGAGAGGCCAATATAAGCCACCAGAACTATTTGATCGGGGAGATTCTTTCTTTCACGGCTATCGGAAAGGAGGTCATCTGATCATGCAACAGCTCATTCCGCCCTGTGAACCACAGCGACCCGATATTTCGTTCCCAACGGAACTATTGCCGGAAGTTCTGAAAAGAACCGTACAAAATGTTGTCGAGGCCTTTCGAGTACCGGAAAACATTGTAGGAGTTCAGGTTCTTGGCCTGCTCTCGGGATGTCTCGGGAAAGTCTACTCCCTGCAATTCAACGGAAACAGGGTCCGATCCAATCTGTTTTTACTGATTGTTGAAGGCTCTGGAGTAGGGAAATCGCGTCCTATGGATTACCTGAGAAAAGTCATCACAGAAATAGAAACAGCCAGGGAGTATTCCCTGGCGACACAAAAATCTCTGTGGAAACGGGAAAAAAAGAGGCTCGATGAACAATACCGCAAACTGGGGGACTCAATGCCACGACCATCTCCGGATTTACAGGAAGAGGCAATGCAAGAAAGAGCCGACCTGTTACTCAAAATTCATTCTCTGGAGCGGCGGCTTGCCTGCCATGGTGATATTACCATTGAAGACATTACCCCGGAGGCTTTAGTCCAAAAATTATCCGATTCACCAGACCAATCCTTATTGTCAGCTTCATCCGAAGCTCGTGAACAAGTCAAGAAAGTCATGGTGGGGTATGGCGGTAACAATCTGTCAGGAGAAAAACCATATCTGGCCGGCTTCAGCGGCGATGCGATCAAAACAGACCGTATCGGGCGATCTGGAGACCGGGTCAACAGTCCATGTCTTGCCCTGGTATGGGCAACCCAATATGACTCCAGGGAACAAGTCCTGGGGGATAAAGGAATGCTTCAATCCGGTTTCATGGCCCGTTGCCTGGTCTCATCAAGCTTTCGGGACCTGGAACGGGGGCAAATCGTTACCTATGAACCAGACAAAAATCCGGACCCCGACCTTAACGGATGGAACGCCCTGATCAAAAATATTTTAGCCCGTCGACCCATAATGATTGATGAATCGGATACGATTTCTTTTGTAGAAGCTAAAGTAGATAACCCAGAACTGGTACTAAATGCAATTTGTAATCTGAAAGCCCTGTGTGTGACGTATCATGCTGAAGTAGAACATGAGGCGCGAATCATGGAAATAGCTTACCGCTTGTTGCTTGTGTTGGCTGTGGCAGATCACCCGGATCAACCTGTCGTAACAATCGACCATGCTCGTTGTGTTCGTGAACTTGTCAGACACTTTCTCTCATGCAGTAGCCGTTTGACAGGAGACTCCTTCCATGACCGGCTACGTACATTACTGGGATACATTTACAAGGAGGCTCAGAAGAAAAACTGGCCTTTGAATGGAAAGGCTCCCATACGCAGCGGACAGATTACACGCTCACGCAAGGTTAAACTCGACGACATCAAGGAAATGGCCCGTTTGTTCCCAGGTGACTTGCGCATCGAAGAAACGGATCGTTGCGATTCCTTTCTGGTGTACCTCCTCCAGAAGGAACTCCGGGGTTGTTGAAACGGAAAAATATGACATAACAAGCTATGAATGAATAACTACAATACTCCGTTTACTACAAGGGAGATACCATCTATTATATTATTTCATATACTAAATATGAATTTATCCAGGTTCCCCCTTCGTAGTTCAGGGAGTTCTGTAGTTATTCATTATCAATAATCAAGAAAGACAGCAATATTTCTGAAGGTTGGACGGTGTTTCTTAAAAAACGCCGTCCAACCTTCCATTTACATTCAGGAAAGCCCGAAAGGCATATAACGGGGGAACTCCCGTTCCAGCTCTTCCGGCACCGTGATCCTGAAATCAGGAACGTACATTCCCGGTGTGTGCAGAGAATATATGCTGTTCGACAGGGCTTTCCGGACAACCGAGTCCCGGGTACAAGCCCATGCCCAATCCCGCGACACCTTGGAGGCAAGGTAGAAGAACCAGCGCTTGACCTTTTCCCTCTGGCAGCATTCCAGGACCTGCCCCAGATCATCCATGTCCATTTCTTCCAGTTGCTCCATGGCCCGGATGATGATACGGCAATCATCAAGATTCCTGATCATGTCAATGCTCTCAAGCAATGCCCGGGCGGGAGTAGACCAGTACAGTCCGTCACGTTCGATGATACCGCAGCATTCATCAAAAAAGTATTCGTCGTTGAATATTCTGTATGGAACTGTATGAATCCGCCCCGAAAAATTAAAAACATCTGGATATTTTCCCGTTTCCCGGCGATCAAACAATTGTATTCGTTCCGGTTCGGGAGCTCCGAGCAGAAGGTGCAGAATGGTCCGTCCACCTATGTGGCCGCTCTGCGATTCTTTCTGGAATGTTTTCAGCGCTTCATACAGACAGAGAGGAACGTGACGAGCCCAAACTCCGTACCCGCAATGGACAAGAACACCTTCTTTCCCGGCACGGGTCAGATCCTGGTTGGTAAAGCCTCGCTGCCTGAGTTCCTTCGTCGTCATCACGGCATTGACAGGCAGCTGGTTCATTTTCTGCATTTTCGTCATCTTCATTATTGTTCGTGGTTGGAGGTGAGGGGAACCGGTTCCCGGGGGATGTCGTTCATGTTGCGGTTCAGGGATTCCACTTTGTTCCGGGCAAGTTGTTCCAGCTCCTGCTTCATCGTATCCCCGAGGCTGATCAGTTGACCAAATCCATCGGGCTTGACCTGATGCGCTGCATTGACGGCGACCTGTCTGATGACAGGACCCAGGGGATGCCGGGAGCTGTTGGCTATGCCCATTCCGGTTGCCATGGCGGCCCGCTCCAGCATGTCCCGGCAGATCCGGTCTGTTTTCTCGGCATTGTTTCCCTGGGCATAGGGGCTGGCCATTTGCAGCCCGGCAAGGAAGGCCGTCTGCCTGACGGTACTGTTGAATCCAGTCCGGAGAAGCAATTCCCTGTTGCCCGCTGCGTCGAAATAATCTGGACGCAGTTCGTCGATTCTTCCATTGGGGTAGACAATGCCGGAGAGGTAAGTTTGTTCATCCCGGCGATCCCTGACGTTGAAGAAGAGTTCTTCGTGAGCACGAATAACCTCCTGTGGAATTCCGCTGATCCGACTGATTTCGTCGTAATTACATCCGTCATTCAGGAGGAGGGCGTGAATAAGATTGCATGCCCCTGCTGCCATCTCGCCTGAAAGAGCGATGGCTTCCATCAGGACGGCATTGTTTTCTTTACCCATGAGGAGTTTGATTGTTCTGCGTATTGTCTGTTCCTTGAACCAGGCTGGCGGCATGATTTCTTCCCGGGCATATGACTTGGCGATGATCCACCCGGCATCGGGACGTCCCAGCAAGGTCTGAATCCTCCTGATTCTATTCGCCATCGCCAAAGGGATAACCCGAAGAACAGAGTCGTCATGATCCGGGGAAAGCCATGTATCGGGATGAGGGACCAGTGGGGCGATTCTTTCGATGATTGCGCGTTTCATGAAGGAATTTTAAATTCAGCGCCTGCAAAAAGCAACACATTGATATTCAGATTGAAAACAAAGGATTTTTCATGACTGACAGCTAAAAAACAGCTCTCCTTCATGATGAAGAAGAGCTGCTGAATGGAGGCC
>JAJBVF010000383.1 GCA_020859965.1 Clostridiales bacterium | reverse complement strand
CGATCATGACAAATTCTATCCCTGCTTTTTTAACCTTCGTCCAGTTTATCGTTCCCTGCCATTTTGAGACATCAATTCCATCAATCTTAGTTGCAGCGGATGTATGCTGCGGGCAGAACGCAAACAGCATCATAAAAACCATGCCTGCGATACTCAGCATACGCAGAAAACCAAGATGAGCCTCATACCGTCTTTCCTTCATTTTCATCTCCTGCTTTCCTTTCTTTTTAAATCTGTCATAATGATCCGGTTGTTCCAGAGGTCGAAACATGCGCAGCGCATAATTTTCATCCTGCTATTCATTGTAGCGAAGATTCCGCAATTATACAAGCATCTTTTTCATTTCTATTAATTCTTTTTTAAATTTCAATAACAAAACAGTTTAAAGTAAAGAACGTGACTGAGCCTCTCCAGGCGAAAAATTCCGGAGCCAAAATTGTATGTGGCTCCGGAATTTTTCGTTATGCGTCTTAGACTTTATTTTCGTGCTTTATATTACCTTATATCATACGCTTTATGTCCTGTGTTTTATGCCTCATGCGTCAGCAGGGACTGCCCGGTCATTTCTTCCGGCTGTTCCATCCCCATCAGCTCGATCAGAGTCGGAACAATATCCGCAAGCCGGCCGCCCTCGCGCAAGCCAACGCCTTCACCGCAGTTTACAAGGATAAACGGTACCGGATTCGTCGTGTGCGCGGTAAAAGGAGCACCTGTCTCATAGTCGATCAGCTGCTCTGCATTTCCGTGATCCGCACAGATAAACAGTTTGCCATCCACCGATTTCACTGCTTCCACTACTTTGCCTACACACTCGTCTACCGTCTCGATTGCTTTGATTGCGGCATCAAGCACACCGGTATGACCTACCATATCCGGATTTGCGAAGTTTGTGATCACGACATCATATTTACCGGATGTCACCGCTTCAACAATCTTCTCGCACACCTGCGGAGCGCTCATCTCCGGCTGCAGATCATAAGTCGCTACCTTCGGCGACTTCACGAGTATCCGGTCTTCGCCCGCATTCGGTGCTTCCACGCCGCCATTGAAGAAGAATGTCACATGCGCATATTTCTCAGTCTCCGCGATTCTGGCCTGCGTCATATTGTGAGCGGCAAGATATTCGCCAAATGTATTCGTCACAGATACTTTCGGGAATGCAATAGTCTTATTCGGAATCGTAACATCATATTCGGTAAAGCATACATAGACGACCTTACGGCGTTCCCCGCGGTCAAACCCGTCAAACTCATCGCAGCAGAAAGTACGGCTGATCTCTCTGGCACGATCCGGCCGGAAATTGAAGAAAATCACGGAATCGCCATCCTGTACTGTAGCAGTCGGCGCGCCATCCTTCAGAACAACCGTCGGTACTACGAACTCATCGGTCACATCCTTTGCATAGGACTGCGCTACTGCCTCAACACCAGAGGAAGCCGTCTCTCCCTCCCCATATGCAAGCGCACGATATGCTTTTTCTACACGATCCCAACGGTTGTCACGATCCATCGCATAATAACGTCCCGATACCGAAGCGATTTCGCCTACGCCTATCTCCTGCATCTTGTCCGCAAGTGCCTGAACATAATCCTTTCCGGAAGAAGGCGGCGTGTCACGTCCGTCCAGGAAGCAGTGAACATACACCTTCGTCAGCCCATAGCGCTTCGCCATCTCAAGCAGCGCATATACATGTGTATTGTGGCTGTGAACACCGCCATCAGAGAGAAGTCCCCACATATGAAGGCTAGAATTATTCTCCTTTGCATTTTCCATCGCACGCTTCAGCTCTGCGTTTTCAAAAAAATCGCCGTCTTCAATCGCTTTCGTGATCCTCGTCAGATCCTGATATACAATACGCCCTGCACCCATATTCAGGTGCCCTACCTCAGAATTACCCATCTGTCCGTTCGGCAGGCCTACCGCCAGTCCGCTCGCCGCACCCTGCACAAAAGGACAGGTCTCCATCAACTGATCCATCACAGGAGTCTTTGCCTGCGCGATCGCATTCCCTTCTGTCTTTTCATTCAATCCATATCCATCCAGAATCATTAAAACTGTTGGCTTCTTCATTTCTTTCTTTCTCCTTGTATCTGCCGCGCAATAGTTTTGGCACAAACAGCACTGTCCGCACGGCTTTTTATAATTGATGGTTCTTTTTTCCATCCGAGTATAACACGCGTTTTACAGAAACGCAAGGGCATTAGCCGCACAATTCCACTCCAGCCCCCGGAGGGTTTTATGATATAGGGAACGAAGTTTCCTATATCATAGAAAAGACTGCCGCACGGCTATTTTTCAATCCGTGAAGCAGTCCCCTGTTATTTCTGTTTCATTTCCAGAAAATTGAATGATCAATAGCATAAAAGACAACGCCTGATCTGTCATAACTGATTACTCAGTCACAGCTTCCGTCTCAGCCTCAGTCTCTGCTTCCTCGTCTGCATCCATATACTCTGCAGCGATCTCAGCGATCGTACCGTCTTCCAGCATCTTCTCGATCGATGCATTAATCGTCTCAAGCAGCTCATCATTGTCCTTTGCCACAGCGATCGCATACTCTTCCGCGCCAAAAGCATCTTCATCTTCTACGATTTTAAGTCCTTCATTGTCGCCAACATATTTCTCAGCCGTAGCAGAGTCGATCACGACCACATCACACTTGCCGTTTACCAGCTCCATGACTGCTTCGCTGCCTTTCTTGAAGGACTCATATTCATATCCCATCTCATTCACACAGGTCTCACCGGTGTAGCCCTGGATGACACAGATCGTCTTACCTTCCATGTCCGCAGCGCATGTAATATCAGAATCCTCCGGCACGATCATAACCTGTGTAGCAGTGTAGTATGGGGTTGAGAAGTTTACAGATTCCGCACGCTCTTCTGTAACAGTCATACCAGCAATAACTGCATCGATCTGGCCATTCTGAAGCGCGATCAGCAGAGAATCAAACTCATAATTCTCAACTACTGCTTCCATATCATTGTCCTCAGCAATCTGCTTTGCGATAGCCATATCAATACCGTCATAGATATCAATCACTCCCTCTGCCACCACATACTCAAACGGCGGAAATTCCGGGTTAGTACCGAAGGTAATCGTTCCTTCTGCAGATACGCTAAGTCCTGCCAGCATCGTCAGGCTGAGAATGGATGCAACTGCTTTTGTCATTTTTTTCATTTTCTTTTCCTCCTCTGATTAATCATGAGGCGCTTATACACAGCGCTAAAATACTGTCAGTACCAACTGCTCATAAAGGCAGCCGGCTGCGCCTGTTTTATATGAAGATCCTCTATCGGATCCTGCATATCTGAATGAAAATCCTCTTAATCATGCTCTTTTAAAGCACCTTGCTCAAAAACAGTTTCGTGCGCTCGTTCTGCGGATTTGAAAAAATCTGTTCGGGCGTACCCTGTTCCATGATAATCCCCTGATCCATAAAAAGCACTCTGGAGGCTACCTCTCTCGCAAACCCCATCTCATGCGTGACAATCACCATCGTCATACCGGATTTTGCAAGCTGCTTCATTACCTCCAGCACTTCTCCTACCATCTCCGGATCCAGTGCGGAAGTCGGCTCATCAAAGAGCATGATTTCCGGATCCATCGCCAACGCCCTTGCAATCGCAACTCTCTGCTTCTGTCCACCGGATAACTGAGCCGGATAGGCATCCGCCTTTTCCTCCAGGCCGACCATTTTCAAAAGCCTTCTTGCTTCCGTCTCTGCCTGCCCCTTATTCAGCTTCTTTGTAAGTACCGGCGCTAATGTCACATTGCCAAGAATCGTGAGGTGTGGAAAGAGGTTGAAATGCTGGAAGACCATCCCCATCTTCTGACGGATAAGGTTCACATTTACCTTCGGGGATGTGATTTCCTCCCCATCTACATAAATATGGCCTTCCGTCACTTCTTCGAGAAGATTCAGGCATCTCAGGAAAGTGCTTTTACCGGATCCGGACGGACCGATCACCACTACCACTTCCCCTTTTGAAATATGCTCATCAATCCCTTTCAGAACCTGTAGTTCGCCAAAGCTTTTATGTAAATTCTCTACTTTAATCATACGGTTTTCTTCCTTATTATCTGCTTTCCCGGCTTCTGTGCTTTCTGTAACCATCAAAGCTTCACATATCAAACCCATAAACGCTGAATGCTCTTACATATCAGAATATCAAATCCAGTGAACGTAGAATACGCTGCACCTATTAGATCCAATAACTAATGTCACATTACGCATATCATGCGAAGCAATCATCTGTCGGCGGTAATACTATCTGGCATCCGCTTTTCTCAGACTGTTTTCAATTTTCTTCAAGCCCAGATTCAGAATCTTAATCAGTAAATAATAAATAACTGCTACAGCCAGAAGCGGCATCCACGGTTTAAATGTCGCGCTCTTGATATAATCACCGGCTTTCTGAATATCAACAAGTCCTACGTATCCCATAATAGCCGTTTCTTTGATCAGCACGATAAATTCGTTGCACAAGGTAGGAAAAATGTTTTTCAATGCCTGAGGCAGGATGATTCTTGTCATCGTCTGAGAAGAAGTGAGCCCCAGCGAACGCCCCGCCTCTGTCTGACCTTTATCAATTGACAAAATACCGGCTCGGAAAATCTCCGCGACATATCCTCCGGAATTGATACCAAACGCGATCGCTGCGATGATCCATTTATCCCAGTATATCTTGGCAAACACGCCAAAGTAGATGATCATCAGCTGCGTCACAGAAGGCGTCCCCCGGATCACATCTGTGTAGACACCGCCGATCAGTTTTAATATCCTGTTTCCAGACAAATTGCACAGTGCAATCACAAAGCCGATCAGGATACCAAGGATCGTAGCAAAAAAAGCCACCTTAATCGTCATCCCAAAGCCATTCAGCAAAAGCTTATATCTGTCCTGTTCAATAAAGCATTGTATAAAATCAGCCTGAAACTGAGCCAACCATGCACTGATTCCCGCCATTTCCACTGTCCCTTCTCTTTTCGTTTATTTTCTCCCGGTGAACTGCCCACTGTCTAAACTCTCATACCCGCTTCGAGGGCACCACCAAATATAAAAGTCTATATGCTTCCTGCTTCATTATCAGATCAGGATGTGTATAAAAATAAATTTACCTGTATTTTTATTCCCGTTTACAATAGCACCATTCAAAAGTGGTGTCAATTATTTTTTGACGGCATCGCTTCTGACCCAGATTCTTTTTCCCAATATTTCTTTGATCCAAAAACTGCAGCCATACAAAGCAATGCTGCAGCCGCCATCGCATCCTCCGTGTTATTTGTCCTCCAGGCATTCTTCAGTACAAATGAATAATAAAGATACAAACAGGTAGATATGCCAAAAAAGATGAATTGCCTACAGGCTATACGGATACAGTCCGGTCTGGAAAGCTGAAATTCCTCTGTCTCGCTGATACAGCCGCACCAGGAAACATGCCTGGTAACAGCCATTAAAACGCAAAGAATATCTGTCATAAGAAACAAAAACAGCGCATCTGCCTGTCCCCCGCAGGAAAGGAAAGCGGGCAGGTATCCCAATGAAAAGGCGCCAAGCAGCACTGCCAGAGCAGCCAGCCAGATTTTATATAAAGCCTGTATATTTCTCATATACTTATTCCTTTCTGTTTATATTTCTGTTTATATTTCTGTTTTAATTTCTATCTGTATTTCTGTTCTTATTTCCATTTCCAGTTTTATTATCATTTCCAAAACTGTCCGTGTTGTTTTCATCTTTTAAAGGAAGTCCGTTTTCCGCATCCCAAAGAATCAAAAGCGTTCCCTTTTGAACCGCTATCCGGCTTGAAACGCCGGTAAATTCATTGCTCACGCCGAGAGCCCGGTCAGATGTCAGGCAGGCATTTTCAAGCGTATATTTCAATCCGCTCTCGTAAACCCCCGTTGCCTGATCTCCCATACAAAAAACTGAAACGATCCCAACAGCTTTATCTGAAAAAGAAATACCGCTGTTTGTCACCGCAGTGATGATTTTTCCCTGTCCAATCAGATAGCCTTCCATACCATCCCGTGATAGTCTGGTCAAAAGCTGCAGATTTGCAAGTGTATGATCGAGCCGTCCTCCCATTCCTCCATAGAGAAAGAATGAGCAGAAACCTTCCTTTTCCGCATAGGCAACAGCAAGCGCCATATCCGTATCATCCTTGATCGGTGAATGGCGAATGAGATGCTCGTGTTCCGGAACAATTGCAAGAGAGTCAAAATCGCCAAGCAGAACATCCGGCTCCATCCCAAGCTTCTGTAAATACCGATATCCTCCGTCCGCAGCGATCAGCAAATCCTCCGGTCCCGGTGAAATGGTAACAAGATCACCTTCGTCGCCCAAAACGGACGTGACAGCAAATCCCTCAAACTCTCCGGAACCGACAATAAAGCATCTCTTCTTCAAAAACATCCACCACTTTCTTTAAAACAGAAAAAAGCAGGATTTAACTCCTGCGTAAAATCTATATAACATAATTCAACTGTATTAAATCTCTTTATCATACCTTCAAAACCACATACAGAATACTATAC
>JAJBVF010000523.1 GCA_020859965.1 Clostridiales bacterium | reverse complement strand
CAGGGGAAGACACCGTGGAGGCGATATTGCGCGGTATAAAATCTCTGCAAAGACGGGCAAAGCATGTTATCGTGGTTACGAATGAGGTTTTTTCGGATGGCATAACATATGACATGGATACCGCGCGTTATCTTTCTTTTCTGGGAAAGGTCAATCAGGCACTTGCCGCGCAGGCGGATCGTGTGACGGAAGTTGTATATGGGATTCCCGTTGATGTAATTGCCAGGATCTGTTAATAAACATAATAAACGACGCAGGGCGTTTTTATCCAAACAGGTGGAAGGACAGATTATGAAAGCTGCACTGATTCAGATGAAAGTGCAAAAAGAAAATGATGAGAATCTTGTGACCGCATGCGCTTTAATCTCGCAGGCGGCACAGGCAGGCGCAGATTTGATCATGCTCCCGGAGATGTTCTGCTGCCCGTATGAAACAAAAAATTTTCCGGTCTACGCGCAGCAGGAAAAGGGCAGCAACTGGCAGATTCTCTCAGAGTGCGCGAAAAAAAGCCGCATTTACCTAGTAGCCGGATCCATGCCGGAGCGTGCAGGGGAACAGATCTTCAATACTTCTTATGTGTTTGACCGTCAGGGAGTCCAGATCGCGAAGCATCGAAAAATGCATCTATTTGACATAGACATCAGGGGAGGCCAGCACTTTTGCGAGAGTGAGACGCTGACCGCCGGCAGTCAGATCACCGTATTTGATACGGAATTCGGAAAAATGGGGTTGATGATCTGCTTTGACATCCGTTTTCCGGAGCTGTCTCGCCTGCTTGCTCTTCGGGGTGCAAGAGCGATCCTGGTACCCGCGGCGTTCAATCTGACGACCGGACCGGCGCACTGGGAACTCAATTTCCGCTCCAGAGCAGTCGATAATCAGGTATTTCTGCTCGGCTGCTCCCCGGCAAGAGACATGCAGAGCAGCTACCATGCATATGGAAACTCTCTGGTCGTCTCTCCCTGGGGAAACATTCTGGCTAAGCTGGATGAGCAGGAAGGGATACTCTACTGTGATATCGAACTTCGTGAAACGGAGGAAGTCCGTGAACAGCTCCCACTGCTGAAAGCTCGTCGGACGGATATCTATTCATAACATTTTTCTTTTTTCAGCGTTCATCGCAGCTGTACCTTTTCGCAGATAATTCATCAGAGCCGGAAGAACAAGGCGGGTCAGCCACCATCAATGCCATGTTTTTCTTCATACCGCGGATTTACTCCGTCCCGAGCATACCGATACCGAATGAGATCTGCATCAGCACCGGATCCATCTGCGTTGGAGCCAGCTGGATCAGCTTCGTATCATTTTCAATCACAGCCATGCCCATGCTCCATCCTGCCTGATGAATTCTGGAATCATAAGACACGAGCATATCAACCTGCTCCCACGGTCCTTCACCGAGGTTGTAATTGACCAGGAATTTTCCCGGATCGCGAAGGCCAAGCCATTCGCTGTCGCGCTTTCCGCTTAGAATGATGGTGCCGTTCGGCCCACCATTTTTTGTCCAGGTACAGTAAGGCATGCTGCCGACAAATTTTCCGTCTGCAGTCTCTGCTCTGGTGCCATACAGAGCAGGATCGCCGAAATCCATTCCATCCTCTGAAATCTTGAAATAAATTCCCTGATCCGGATCATTTACAATCTCATAGCACATAAAATACTTTCCATTTGGAAGCGAAGTGACGATCGCCATGCCGGGGCGCCGGTTGCCATCCGGGATGGCGACTACCAGACGCGGCTCACCCCAGGTCTTTCCGCCATCCGGAGAGGAGATCACAGCGAGACACTGGTTCAGAATGCGTTCGGTATGCGGTTTTTCATCAGAATAGACCGCAGTGAGCTCTCCATAGGCATTGATATAGAGGAATGGCTCCCACACCGGTCCGAGACAATCCCAGTTGTACTCGACCGGAACGCCTCCACAGGCAAAGGTCGAGCGGTATTCCCAGGTCTTTCCATGGTCGCGGCTGATATAGAGCTGCAGCTCGGTGCCAACGAAATCCGGAGGATTATCCGGCGCAAACGCCTGCATCGGGATCGAATTGCCGGCGAACAGCAGCGTCCCTGCCGGAAGATCACTGCAGGTCTGCGGCAGTTCAAACAGAACCGGCTGAAATCGCATTCCCCATCCATTTTTAGTATCCTCGACCTCACTGTATTTTTCCCATGTCTTTCCGCCGTCCGTACTCCGGTAAATCGGAATCACAGCCGGTTCCCGATCCGCATAGTATTCAAACGCGGCAAGCAGTGTGCCGGTTTCTTCCCCGGCAAAGTGGAGCTCGATCACGCGCGGATAAAGAACGCCTCCTCCCGGCTTGATTTCTTCCTTGCGTGGAGCGAAAATCACTCCTTTAAAATCTTTCGTCAGCTTCAGAGCCATAAAAGTACCTCCCATTTATCAATTTCGAAAGTCCCTGTGCGCAGAGGTTTTGAACAAAACCGGTCGCATATGAGTTCATTTTACATGAGTAAAGAGGGAACGTCAATTGTGAGATTTGCATGTATGAGTATGAATTTGCAATTGTTTTTTCCGATGGCGAAGCTGTAAAAATGAACGTATTTCATCCGTTTATTGATTAAAAACAAGAAATAAGTTACAATATGTAAAGACAAATATTCGATTTATGAAGGGATACAGAAAAAGTATGATAAAAGTAGTATTCGTCTGCCACGGCAATATTTGCAGAAGCACACTCGCTCAGAGTGTTTTTTTCTATATGGTTCAGGAACAGGGGCTCGCTGACAGATTTTATATTGACTCGATGGCGACCAGCACGGAAGAGATCGGAAATCCGCCGCACAGGGGGACGGTAAGGAAGCTCAGGGAGGTCGGTATCCCATTGGTGCCTCATAAGGCGAAGCAAATTACATGGCGCGATTATGACAGTTTTGACTACATTATCGGCATGGATGAGTGGAACATCAGGAATCTCCATAGAATGCTGCATGGAGATCCGGAACATAAGGTATACAAATTTCTTTCCTTTTCCGGTTCCGGACGTGATATCGCGGATCCATGGTATACAGGAGATTTTGATGCTGCTTATGCTGATGTGCTGGAGGGCTGCAATGGTTTTCTGGAATATCTCCGGGAAGAAGGCCTTCTTTTTCCTGAAAGCAAAATTGACAGAAGCCGAAAATAGAAGTATAGTAAGTAAGGATTTTATCTGAATATATTATGAAATGCTGAGATAGAATTGTAAAAAGAAGCTGTGAAAATAATACCGTGAATGCGAATAAATGTATCAGGATGAAATGCAGAAAGGAACGGATATGACTACACAGGAAATATTAGAGAACGCAAAGGAAGCGGCTCCGGAGCTTTTGACCGCTTCTACGGAACAGAAAAATGAAGCTCTGAAGGCGATGGCAGATGCTCTGCTCTGGCATTCCGATGAGATTTTGAGTGAGAATAAAAAAGACATCGAGCGCTCGATGGGGCATATTTCTGATGTTATGCGTGATCGCCTGCTTCTGACTTCGGGACGTATTCAGGCGATGGCGGAAGGCATTCTGGATGTGGCAGCGTTGCCGGATCCGGTGGGCAGGACTTTGAAACGTATTGAGCGGCCGGAAGGGCTTCTGATAGAGAAACGCTCAGTTCCGCTTGGCGTAATCGCGATTATCTATGAGAGCCGTCCGAATGTCACGAGCGATGCGGCGGCATTGTGTATTAAGAGCGGTAATGCCTGCGTTTTGCGTGGCGGAAAGGAAGCGTTTCTCTCCGCGAATGCGATTACAAACGCACTCAGAGAAGGATTGAAAAAGGCGGGACTTTCGGAAAATCTGGTACAGCTGGTGCAGGATACGACGAGGCAGAGCGCAAGGGATCTGATGACAGCGAATGGTTATGTGGACCTTCTGATTCCGCGCGGCGGCGCCGGCTTGATCCGCTCCTGTGTAGAAAACGCTACGGTCAGCTGTATCGAGACGGGCACCGGTATTTGCCATGTCTATGTGGATCGTGCGGCAAATCAGGAGATGGCGCTTTCCATCATTGAGAATGCAAAGACGAGCCGCCCGAGCGTGTGCAATGCGGAAGAGGTCTGTGTGGTACACAGGGATATCGCTCAGGAATTTCTGCCTAAACTGAAAGAGCGTCTGATCGATGAGCGCCTTCGGAACCTGCAGCCTCCGGTGGAGCTGCGGCTGGATGAGTGTGCGGCTGATATATTGATGAGAGACTATATTGATGGAACCGGAGAGACAGAAGAGGATTCTGTGCTGGATTCCGCAGCTTTCGCTGTGCTTCAGGAAGCGGATCGGAACGTTTTATCCGGAAACGAAGATCGGGAAGCTGTTCATGACGTAGTATCCGGAGGAGAGAATGTATATTCAGATGATTTGGCGGAAACAGGAAGTCTGACAGAAACAGGAAGTCTGACGGAAATGGGCGGCCTCCCGGAAGTGCGTTCCGCCGGTCCGGCAGAAGACCGTCTGAGGCTGCTTCGTGCGAGTGTGACCGGAGAGACGGACGAGTTTCTTGTACATGCCGGTCCGCAGGATTTTGATACAGAGTTTCTGGATTATGTGCTGGCAGTAAAGGTCGTGGACTCGCTGGACGATGCGATCGCGCACATTTCCGCTCATTCGACCCGGCATTCGGATGCAATCATCACAGAAGATGAGTCGGCTGCGGAGCGTTTTACTCAGTCCATTGATTCTTCTTCTGTTTATGTGAATGCATCCACTCGTTTTACAGATGGTGGAGAGTTTGGTCTGGGCTGTGAGATGGGAATATCTACCCAGAAGCTGCATGCGAGAGGACCAATGGGACTCGAAGAGCTGACTTCCTACAAATATATTATCCATGGAAATGGAAATATTCGCTGATATGGAAAGGAATACAGATATGTACAGACTTGGTTTTATCGGCTGCGGCAATATGGGCTCGGCGATTGCCCGTGCCGCTGTAAAAGAAATGGAACCATCAGAGATTCTGCTTGCTAACCGGACACGCGCGAAAGCGGAGTCCCTTGCTGCTGAACTGGGTTGTATCGTCGGCGAGAATCTGGATGTGGCACGCAAATGCAGGTTTATCTTTCTTGGTGTGAAGCCGAATATGCTCGAAGAGATGCTAAAGCCTCTGCAGGAGACTTTACGGGAGCGATATGATCGGGAAAAGAAAGCAAATGAGAATCTGAAGGAAACGGGAAAGGAGCTTCCCGGGAATGATCTTACGGGGACAGGCTTTGTGCTGGTGACCATGGCGGTCGGCGTTTCCATCGCGGACATCTGCCGTATGGCTGGTGGTGTCTACCCGGTGATTCGAATCATGCCGAATACGCCGGTGTCCATTCAGAAAGGCATGACGCTCGCGTGCGCCTCGCCGGAAGTGAATCAGGATCAAATGCGAGAGTTTTGTCAGATCATGGGCGGCACCGGAGTGCTTGACTTTATACCGGAAAAGCTGATTGATGCGGGCAGTGCGCTTTCAGGCTGCGGACCAGCATACGTCTATTTGTTTATAGAAGCGCTTGCTGACGGTGCAGTGGAATGTGGTCTGCCGAGGGCGAAGGCAATCGAGTATGCCTGCCAGACCCTGATCGGTTCCGCCTCTCTGGTACTCGAGAGCGGCAGCCATCCGGGAGCATTAAAAGATGCGGTATGCTCTCCGGGAGGCACGACGATCGCAGGCGTACACGCGCTTGAACGCGGCGGATTCCGCTGTGCCGCGATGGACGCGGTGAAGGCGGCCTATGACAAAACGGCAGGGATTGCCAAATAGACGGATATCTGCGCAAATAGCGCTATGAGTAAATACCATTTGTGGTGAGGTTTTCAGAACTTGTGTTTCGTGTAGGAGAGACGGGAAAATGCGGGCATACGAGAGATTATTAAACTATGTAAAGATATTTACCACCAGTGACACGAAGAGTCAGGATACACCTTCGACAGCACGGCAGCTGGATCTGGCGGGGATATTGTCTTCGGAGATGACTGATCTTGGAATCAGCCGGGTGCGGGTGGATGCTAAGGGCTACGTTTACGGGGAAATCCCGGCGACTGCCGGCTGTGAAAAAGCTCCTGCGCTCGGCTTTATTGCGCATATGGATACTGCGCCGGACTTTCAGGGGGAACATGTTTGCCCTGCTCTGATCCCGAACTATGACGGGAACAATGTGTCACTTGGAAAAGGAGAGCGTGTCCTTTCCGTAAAAAATTTTCCACATCTGACGGATCTGAAGGGACGTACTCTGATCACGACAGATGGAAATACTCTGCTTGGAGCGGATGATAAGGCCGGGATTGCAGAAATCCTGACAATGGCAGAGGAAGTCCGGAAGGAAAATTTTCCACATGGAAAGATTTGCTTAGCTTTCACACCGGATGAAGAAATCGGCCGTGGAGCGGATTTCTTTGATGTGGTTGGATTCGGAGCGGATTTTGCCTATACCGTGGATGGCGGAGCGGAAAATGAGATTGAATTTGAAAATTTTAATGCCGCAGGCGCGACGGTAGACATTCAGGGATTTTCCGTACATCCGGGAGATTCAAAAAATACTATGATCAATGCGTCTCTGGTCGCCATGGAGTT
>JAJBVF010000069.1 GCA_020859965.1 Clostridiales bacterium | reverse complement strand
ATGTACTGGATGTTCCGGGAGTTTCCGCGGAAGCCGTGAAGAAAGAATACCGAAGGGTTATTGATTCACTGGCGCCTGGCGGAAGTTATGTGATTTATCCGATTGGCGGTTGCTTTGAGTTTGTAGGACCGTTCCTGGAAGAGCATTTTTCTTATGGAATGCATTTTTATGAGAATCAAAAGTAAATCAGACATATAGGAACTAAGCTCTTGCCGCGGCGAAACAAACAATCTGGCAACAGTTTGGCAATATCCCGTTGCCAGTCCGGTATCATGAAAAAGAACGAACCCGCATAATCTGGGATTCGTTCTTTTTTTGTGTCAGAAATTAATTATAATGAGGTCAAAAGTGCGAAAGACTCATGTAACGGAGATGACAGGAAAATCTCATATAGTTATTAATGTATTATTACATTATCTGCCAAGAAAAGATAGCAAAAAGCAGATGAATATGATAAACTATACGAATATATAAAGAGATTACGAAAACAGTCAGCCTGAGAATGGCCTCGCTATTTTCAGAAATGCCCAGCTGTCAGGAAACGTATCGATTGATACGAAACAATTTCAAGGAATCAGAGGAATTTATGCTTAGTGTACTGATCGCAGATGATGAGCTGAAAATTGCCCGTCTGATCAAAAATCTGATACAGTGGAAGACACTGAACCTCTCCTTTATGGGGATCGTCCAGGACGGGATCAGTGCTTATCAGATGATTATGGATAAAAAACCGGACATCGTTATCACAGATATCCGCATGCCGGAACTTTCCGGTCTGGAAATGATCGAAAAGGTGACCCAAAGCGGCCTCCCCGTACATTTTATTGTCATCAGCGGGTACCGCTATTTTGAATATGCTCAGAAAGCCCTGAAATATGGAGTCCGGGATTATCTGTTAAAACCAATTGACGAAGATGAACTGAATCGAATTCTGGAGAAAATCTGCATGGAGACGCAGAATTCCAGAGCTATGCAGGAGCACGTAGAAAATCTTGAACGAAATCTTGCTGACAGCAGACATATCCTGCACCGTGAGCTGATGGATCGGGTATTTGAATCCGGAGGCGATTCCCTTTCCACAATTTATACACAGAGCAGCGAACAGCAGAGCTTTGAAAATGGCGTTTTTCGTGCATTTGGAATCAAAGCGGATCGGGACATCAGCATTCCATGCAACGAAAAACAGGAAACTCTGATCGTTGAGCGGATTACAGAGCTGATCAACGATACTTTTGAAGATCAGGTCATTGATCTTGTTGTTACTCCCAAGGAATCTATGTGGATTCTTGTGCTTCTCAATTATCGGGAGGAACAGCAGGAGGTTGTCCAGACACTTCTGAATCATTTGTTTAAACTTACAAAAAACTATATCTGCAATTTTGAACATTATTCTGTTTCCATGGGCCTAAGTCCCGATTCGGGTGACTTTTCGCAGATCAATCTCTTGCTTGAGATGGCTCGGGAAGCGGTTCAGTGCAGAATTTTCGAAGGAACCGGTCTTTGTATTCGCTCTTATTCTGAAAATCGGAATCACCAGATAAAAGGCAGCGACATAGCAAATCTGCAGAAAGATGTGTTTGAAAAACAGATTTCTGTGCTCAGAGAAGACACTGCATGCCAGATTGTCCGTACCTGTTTTGAAACCGCTGTACAGGAAAATATCATGGCAAGTGAGTTTTTCGAGCTGACGCGTACACTTTTTTCCATCTACTGCCGGACCATTGAAGATTTGTTTCATGAAGCTATGTCTGAGTCCCTTCAGAAATGGACAGAGCTGGCAGAAAACTGCTCCTCCATTCTGGAATTGAAAAACCATGTGCTGGATTCTTTAAGAAAGCATATACGATATATGGTTACCAAGAAATCCGATATGGAACGCCGGCCGGTTCTGGATGCCATTGAATACGTTCAGAAAAATTACAATCAGAAGATTCTGCTGGAGGAGATTGCCGAAAATAGTGGGTTCAATGCAAACTATTTTTCTGAACTTTTCAAAAAAGAAACCGGAAAAAACTTTTCTGCCTATGTCCTGGAACTGCGCATGGAAAAAGCCAAACAGCTGCTTCGGGATACCAAAAAAACGATCTATGAAATTGCTGCAGAGGTAGGCTATAAGGATTCCAAATATTTCAGCCAGCAGTTTACCCGTACAGTGGGCGTCAAGCCAAATGAATACCGGAAACTCTACTATTAACAGGGCAAGGTGTAAGAGGTGAATCGAATACTATGAAGCTGTCAGGAAAGAGTCTTATCTATTTTGGACTTCAGATTTTTTGTATCCTGTCCGCGTTCTGTGTCCCGGCGGCGCGGCAAAATTATCTGTTGTTAATTCTACTGCTCCTGTCTTTGGCAGGGGCTGTCCATGAATTTACCTTTTTCCGCACGCTGGAAGAAGCGGTCGCCCGAATGTCTGATCCAAAAGAGTTTAAAAAGTTTCTGGAGCCTTCAGCGAATCCTTTTTTCCGGGAAATGATCCGCCAGGAAGAAACCATGGCACGGGAGGTCGAAAAAAGATACAACGTAAAAATGGAAGATCACCAGAGCAGGATTCTTTCGCTGCAAAGCCAGATCAATCCTCATTTTCTCTATAATACACTTGAATGCATTCGAAGCGAAGCTCTGAATGAAGGCTCTGCCAGTATTGCCAGCATGGCAAAATCTCTGGGTACCTTTTTTCGATACAGTATCAGCCGGAAGGAAAATATTGTTACCATTCAGGATGAGCTTGATAACATCCGGAACTATATCCGCATTCAGAATTATCGTTTTGAAAATCGTTTTCATTTTTCAATCGATATGGAAGAAGAGGATCAGGATCTGCTGCGATGCCAGATCCCCAAAATGACGCTTCAGCCTATCGTGGAAAATTCCGTCTTCCATGGTCTGGAAACAAAAGGAAGCGAAAGTCAGGTAACGATTCATATCCGTTCCTCACAGGATCAGATTCTTCTGACCGTTTCAGACAATGGCGTCGGGATGGACGAAACACAGCTGACAAATCTGCGCAATCGCATGCTGTATGGTACGGAAACATCATCGGAAAAACGGGATCCTCAGAAATCACACGGCAACGGAATTGGACTTTATAATATCAATCAGCGTCTCCGGCTCATTTTTGGAGAACAATATGGTCTGAGTATCTACAGTATTCCGGGAGAAGGGACAGATGTGGAGGTTTTGATGCCCATCCGCACTGGATTAGAAGAAAAATGAAACATGCTTTTTTTGACTGTTCAAATCTGTACATACAGAACAAATCGCATGAAAAACTGAACAACCTCCATCTCATGTTCCGGGATGGTGAAAGCCACCTTCTGTGGGGGTGGGACGCCACGCCGCGTATTCTGGCAAGTCTGTTCATCGGGAACGGAAAGATTATCAGCGGCTCGCTTC
This sequence comes from Clostridiales bacterium, assembly GCA_020859965.1. Lineage (GTDB taxonomy): Bacteria > Bacillota > Clostridia > Lachnospirales > Lachnospiraceae > Choladousia. Next base: position 3,180 of record JAJBVF010000069.1, on the reverse strand, counting down.
GCCTGAACGGAGAGGAACAGACGGACTGCTCCCGTGAAGTGTTTGAAAAAAATAATATCTACTATGTAGATGAACGGTCGGAACTCATCCCATCTCTGACTCTGGCAGAAACACTTTTTCTTCTCCGGGACAACAACCTCAAAAAAGTACGTCTGAACCAACAGGCGCTTCAGATCAGGACAAGAGAACTCTTTGAAAAATACGGACTGGATCTGGAGCCCGGTCGGGAAGTGAAGGATTGTACCACCATTGATCTGGTTCTGTTTCGGATGATATGCCTCGCAGACCGAAATGCTTCCATGCTCGTACTCGGCAATCTTTCCAGCATCTGTTCTCCGAATGACAGAGCCCGGCTCCTTGCTCTGATTGCTGCGCTGCAAAAGGATGGTATCGCTTTTCTGATCTATGATAATCATCCGGAGTATTTTCTGAATCTGGCCGGGAATCATTATCTGATGCAAGGGGGACAGATTATCCGGAAATACGACAATCCGACTGAGGCAGAACATTACTGGAGAAAAATAATCGCAGACTGGAAAACCAGTCGTACACACAGGAATTCCACGAAACCGGCCGCTCCGGAAGATGCGCATCGCTTCTCCTGGCAGGCTCAGGACGGCACCTGGAAAGAACTGGCCGTCTATCCCGGTGAAACGGTATATGTACAGGCAAAAAATCAGGAACAACAGTATGAAATACGTAACGCTCTTCTCGGTATCAGTGGTCGTCAGACTTTGTATGAAAGCAAATCGGGGTGCCTGTTTTATGACAGCCCGGACGTCCTGAGTCGGAAACGGATCGTCTTCTGGGGTCTCGATTCTCTGAATGCGGAATACTTTCCAAACCTGTCCATTCGCGACAATATCCTTCTTCCGGCAATCCAACGCATCAGCCATTTTGGGTTTTATCAGTCCGGAGGGAACTTTGTTCTGAATGACAGAGAATTTTTCAGTGAGCTGTCAACCATAGAAAATGAAAACCTGACGGATGAAAACAGATTCAAAATTCTTTGTTACCGATGGAAATTCCTGAATCCGTCCATTCTGATTCTGTACAATATTCTGTCCCGGGCGGATCTGGAAATGCGCCAATGGCTCACCACGGAACTGCTGAAAATGACAGACCGCGGGACTTCTCTCATTCTGCTGGAAGCTTTTTCTGAGGATGTACTTCCGCTTGCAGATCGTATTATCACATTATAACGGGCTTTTTGGAGGATGACATGAAACGTATTCGAACTGGCTTTTTGATGATCTGTAAAGAATACCTTTTGATTCTTTCAATCTTAGCGTTACTCCTTCTGTATTCCATGTACGGTAATCGATTAATTGCACCTTCCTCTTTCATCCGGCAGATTACCATCATGGCACTTTTGTCCATAGCTGTTTTCCTGGAATATCACAGCGGTGTTTTCGATCTGGCATTCGCAGCGCAGATGTCCTCCTCTTCTCTGCTGTGTGTTTCTCTGGCTGACAACCGGGTTCCCATACCGGTTTGTTTTGCTGCCGTTTTTCTTTTCAACGCTCTTGTAGGATGTGTGAAGGGGTTCCTTATTACTGGATTTTGCATGCCGTCGATTATTACCACTCTCGCTCTGCAGATCATTCTGACAAATCTCTGTGCCGGCTTAACAGGAAACGAAAATTTTGTAATTCCCCATCTCAAACTGTTTGTCCTGTCTCCGGCTACGAATGGTTTTCTGATTCTGCTGCTGATTTTAAGTCTGGGTCTGGTTTCTTTTTTCCTGGAGCATACATACTATGGAAAGTATAGCAAGATTCTGGGTGAAAATCCGGATCTGGCCAGAAAAAGCGGCATGAAATGCACGTGCATTTCCATGATCATCCTCGTGTTCTCTTCCCTGTTTATCTCTCTTCCCACCATTCTGCTGATCGGATATACCGGAAGCGGAAGCATCGATCTCGGAGCGGACTATCTGTATAAGGTGCTTGCCGCCGTATTCCTGGGAAAGCTTTCCAACCGCAGGAATACACGGCATATCCGAAATCCTCTGGTAAGTATCATTCTGAGTGCATTAGTCATGGTTTTATTTACCTATGTTCTGACGGCAAACGGTCATCTGAATTACTGGGATAAAATTCTGGAAGGCCTTTTGATCCTCATCGCTTTTTCTGTGGAAGCAAGCCAGAGCACAATGCACACATCTTCACGACTGTAAAACATCTGAGATTATTCCCCCTGAATCTGAGTTTTATCGCATTGAAAGATCCATCCAAATACTTTAAAGTAATTCTATCAAATAACACTTTTGTGAGGAATCTCACAGCAGAGACAGGAGGATGAAAATGAATAAAAAATTAATGGGAGCGGTATTGTCAACCGCAATGGCAGCATCTATGGTAATGGGAAGTTTCTGCATGGTACAGGCAGAAGAATCCGAGAGCCACAAAATCGGCTTTCTGGCTCCGACCCTTCAGACAGAGTTTTTTATCACTATCGATGACGGTCTGAAAGGCGACTGCGAAGAAAAAGGCTGGGACTATGTGTCTGTAAGCTTTGAAAACGACTCTGCTACCGCAGTAACAAGTATCGAAAATATGGTAACCGGTGGCTGCGACCTGATCGTAGCGATGGTTTCCGACAGTTCCTGTGACTCGGCTCTCGCGGCTGCACAGGAAGAAGGCGTATATATTATCGAATGCGGTGTTGAGACAGACGTACATGATGTAGTGCTGAATACAGACCAGTATCAGGCCGGCGTTATGATCGGTGAAATGGCTGCAGAATGGATCAATGATCAGCTGGACGGTGCAGGAGAGGTCGTAGTATATACCACACTTCAGGATCAGGATATGCAGAATCGTGGGCAGGGCATCCAGGACGCTCTGGCAGAAAATGCACCGGACGCAGAAATTCTTGAGGTTGTCGATATCGGAAAAGACGTAGTTGGCTCCGGCACCAGCACCACAGAAAATATGCTCCAGAAATATCCGAATCTGAACACCATCGTATGCTACGGCGACGCTGCGGCTGTAGAGTCTATGGAAGCTGCAAAGGCAGCAGGCGTAGATGTAGAGAACTTCGGCATCTTCTCCTGTGATGGTACAAATCAGGCACTGGAAGGAATTGCTAACGGTGATGTACAGAAGTCAACGCTTGTATTTGAATCTCTATAAGAGCATATGATTGTATATGCGCAGCGACTCATTGATCTTACTA
>JAJBVF010000385.1 GCA_020859965.1 Clostridiales bacterium | reverse complement strand
CCCGGAAGGGTATACGCCGGAGGATTATCATAGAGATCAGGACATTTTTTTCCATTGGGTACGTGCAAATTATCCTGAGTGTCTGTGCGTCGGACCATGTACTACAGATAGTGGGGAAATACGAAGCGGGAAGTCTGATGATGAAGGTTCTCCTGGAGATGTGGAACGGGTTATGGGAACTTTGTGCAGCACGGATGATCTGATGAGCGGCACCAAAGAACCGCTGGATGTATACAGCTATCATTACTATAATGGGGTATCAGAGCGGCTGGCAAAGGTGATTGCCAGTGCCCATTGGCCGGCATCAGAGGCGCTCTCTGAAGCTTATCTGGATGGTGCTGTCGGTTTTGCGAAAGATTCCGCAAAGCTGCGCGACAAATATTGTCCGGATGGGGAAATGTGGGTGACGGAGTCCGGAGATGCAGCCGGCGGCGGAGATACATGGGCATCCACCTATATGGATGTATTTCGGACATTAAATGAGCTGGGCGGATTTTCCAAAATAACAAAAGGCGTCATTTTCCATAATACCTTAAGCAGCTCTGATTATGGTCTTCTTGAACATGGAACCTTTCATCCGAGACCGAATTATTTTGCATTCCTTATCTGGAATCAACTGATGGGAACGGTTGTTTATGACGCAAAAGAAGAAATACGAGAGGGAGCCCATGTCTTTGCTCACAGCAGAAGGGACGGGAAAAAGGGTATTGCCTATTTGATTTTGAATAATTCTCTGACGGAAGCTACGTCAGTCGTGCTCCCGAAAGAGGCTGAACTATATACTCTGGCCGGTGAGAGCGGAAATCTCCGAGCCACCGTCATGACCTTAAATGGGAGACCTTTAGTGCTGGGGCCAGACAATGAAGTACCGGAAATAATTCCGGAATATTGTCCTTCAGGAACCATTACGCTTGCACCGGCTACGTGTACATTTATAATTTTGTAAATGAAATTTGCGCGAAGTAAAACGACTTGCGTCGTTTACTATGGCGGTAGAGGATGATATCATCAGGAAAAATCCGGCAGCCCATACTCTCCGCCATACTGGGTGTACGAGAATGGCGTAAAAATGCGTAAAACCCGGAAAATCATTACTTTTGAGGGACGAAAAAAGATGCCCGGATGCCCGAAAAACCGCGTAAATCCAATACTTCCGGGAAATGAGCAAAAAAGTTTTTTAAAATTAGCACTCACCTCTTGACATTGCTAACAATCGGTGTTATAACTCTAGTAGAACAAAGGAAAAAGATGGATAACAAAAGCAAATTCCATTTTGATCCGGTTCCAGTGCAGATAAAAACAAAATTGTTGTGAATGATAAAAGGAGAGATGACATATGTTGAGACCAAATATTTACAGAGAAAATTTGTGGGATGAGTTTTTTGATGATTTCTTTCATGATCCATTTTACCGTACAGGTGCATCCAGAGGGCAGACAGACCTGATGAGAACGGATGTAAAAGAAAGCGACAGCGATTATGAGCTGATAATGAATCTTCCGGGTATCAAGAAGGAAGATGTGAAGGCCGAGCTGAAAGATGGATATCTGACAATCCAGGCATCCACGAATACAAATAATGATCAGAAAGACAGCAATGGTAAGTATGTTCGCCGTGAACGCTATACCGGCTCTTTCAGCAGATCGTTCTATGTGGGGGAGGATGTGAAGCAGGAAGACATCAAGGCGAAGTTTGAGAACGGCACCCTGATTCTTACTGTGCCAAAGAAAGTTCAGCAGCCGGTGGTTGAAGAAAACAGGTATATTGCCATCGAATAACAGTATAGAAAATGCGGCGGGTAGACCGCCGCAAATGAATTCCTTTTTCTCTGCGGTGCAGCCTTAAACAGCTGCACATTTTTTTCGTAATGGGACAAGCCTATCCATACAGCTTCTTTTGTCCATTATCCGAATCTGCTATTCCTGTTACATTTGGCTTTTAGCCGTGAGCCATGTTTTATTCGAACAAAACCGAGTCGGAGACGGCCGAATAAAATGAAGTTTATCGGGAGAACGGAACAGCTGAAGGATCTTTGGACATAAAAAGTGAATCAGTAAGGCGGCGAAAGCTGCCTGGTACATAGCCAGACATGGACAGATCATCCGTGCCTGGCTATTTTTCTGCCTGTTTTTAAGATGAATGAAAGGATTTAATATTTCCCATACTTGTCGAGCGTCTCGAACATGGCGTCCAGATTCTCCGGTTTGCAGTTTTCCAGCAGCGCGTTGAAATCAAAAATATAGCCGCCGCCCGGCATGCAGTCATCGAGAAGCTGTCTTGTCTGCCGGATGACTTCTTCTTTCTTGCCAAATTCCATGACACTGGCGGAAAGGTTGCCGGAGATACAGGCTGTGCCGCCGAGGATTCGCTTGGCCTTCTTCATGTCCACATTTTCAAAATGATACAGAACCTTCCCCTTCGGCACATCCGTCAGATACTCGAGCCGTGTGTTGTACGGTCCTTCGGAGTAAATAAAGGGAGTCACGCCCCACTCAATCAGAGCCATCATGATCTTCTTCAGCGGCTTCCAGTAGAGGCGCTCAAACTGTTCGCTGTTCATAAATCCGTCCATGGCTTTGTGAAGCGGGAAGAAGACCCTTTTCACCGGCATGTCGGCGTACTTCAGATACTGTAAGGCCTGAATCTGCTGATCCGCGAACATGTCACAGGCCCGTTCCATATATTCCTGCATGTCTTCGTCGAGTAAATCTTCAAAAATTCCCATGGTGCCGCGGAAATAGTCGCCGAGGATGTCATAAGGAGCCTCCGATATGCCTGATACATTACCAGGGAAGCCCAGTTCCGTAAGCTTTTGCCTGTATTTACCTGTAGCAGCTGCGGCTTCCCGATCTGCCTCGCCAATCTGACACAGAAGCTGATAAGCATTGGCCATATCCGGGCTGGTAAGTGGCGCCAGCAGGCTGGTGCTCAGAACGACAGTCGGACGCAGGCTGATCTCCGAAAATGCCTTCAACGACGGGAATGCGCGGGGAATGTACTTGCGAAGCATAAAGCCGGTAAAATCATCCAGCATCTCCGGATACTCTTCCTGGGTCATGAATTCCCGTTCAATGACTTGATGGGAGCTGTAAATAGAGACACGGGTGCCTGGCCTGCCGGGCCAGTCGATCATCTGCGAATCAGCGAGTTCGTTGGATCGACCGCTGGTAAAACCGGAAAAGGTGTGCACGTCGCACATGGGATGATCCTCATAGAACCTGACAGCGGCCTCCCCTGCCTTCTCATAATCATAATAAATATCCCGGTAGCTGGAACCCTTTGCACGCTGCATGTAGGAACTGATATAGGGAGCGACCGGTACACGGTCCGGCGTCCCCAGAGCGATCGCTGTCTCCACGCGCTGCCTTCTCTCTTCAAATAATTTTGCTTTTTCTTCCGTCATGGTTGATTCCCCCTTCTGAATTTACTGATGCCTTCATTATAGGAGAGTTCGCGGAAGATTCACAGCCGTCATTGGTTGTTATTTTCCACGGTGTGTGCTACAATGTGTAGCGGGGTGAAAAATTTGAAAATCACGTCAGAAATGCTGTTTTTTCTTCTTTCAGAGAAATATCCGCTCAAAGCAGAGCATATCGGGAGAGCGCAGCTTCCACTCGAAAGGATCCTTCCATGGAGAGCGGACGATCCTTTACAGAACGACGTGCTCTATCTGGTCTCCGGAGAAGGGACTCCCTTTGAAAACCCGAATCGTAAGCCGGGGAATTTTCTGTTTGCGGGTACTTCATATGCTGATGCGCAGGATTTTTTGTCAGAAGACAATTTCGCAATCCTGTGCGATGAGATGGAAGCTGCGGACTTTGCGCTGGCCGTGCTGAATCTATATGAGCAGCTGACCCGTTGGAACGCCCGCTTTCTGGAGGCAATTCTTTATCGGGAGGATTATCGGGAGACGATGGCTCTGGGAATGGAACTGCTGCCCTGGAAGTATGCTGTGGTCGATTTGGATATGCGGCTTCTGTATGCCACACCTGAATATATAAAGTCAGTCTCGAAGAATCCGGAACGTGTTCCAAATGATAATATTGAGATGCTGCTGATGAGCCCGGAGTTTCACGAGGCAGCAAAATATCAGGGGCCTTTTTATTATAACGATAAATATAACTCGGAAAATATGCTTTGCTACAATTTGATGCTGGACGGAAAATATTTTGCCCGGCTCGTCATGCACACCGGTGAGCGTGACAGCAAGATCCCTCTCGGCGCGCAGGAAATTTTTGAAGTCTTCGCTGTACATCTGGAGGAACTGATTCGTTCTGATACGCATGTTCCTGGCGCACGCTTCAAGGATCAAATGCACCGGCTGTTTCACTCGCTCGTGATCGGAGAGAAACCGGATTCCTTTTTTACATCTGCCACGCTGAAAAAGATGGGCTGGAAAGAGCAGGACGCATATACAGTTTTTAAGCTGGTTTTTTATGAGGAGAAGGGATGGAAAACGCAGCTTGAGATCACGCTTCCTTATCTGGCCCGTGAGTTGGAGAATCAATGGCAGTATTCCTGCGCGGTCGTGGAAAAATCAGCAATCCTCTGTATCATCAACCGAAGCCTGTCAGAGACAGATGTGGATTCGCATGATTTCCGCCAGCAGGTCGCCTCCTTTGTGCGGGATCATGTGTGCAGTGCGGGACAAAGCTCCCGTTTCAATGGATTCTCAAAAATTCCCTTCGCTGTCTGCGAAGCGGAGATGGCGTTGCAGATTGGCCAGATAAAAAATCCACAGTTCTGGTTTTTCCTTTTTGACGATTATCGGCTGGAATATATGCTTGGCAAGGTGAAAGAAGAGCTGCCCTTCACTATGCTCTGTCATCCGGCTATTGCACAGCTTGTCGCTTATGACAGAGAGCATGGTACAGAACTATCGGAAACGCTCCGGGTCTATCTGCAGTCACATATGAACATGACCGCAGCAGCGGAGCGCATCTATGTCCATCGCACCACCTTCTGCAGAAGGATGAGCCATATCCGCAGTCTGACCGGCCTTGATCTGGACGATCAAGATACCTTGCTGGAGCTGATGCTGTCTTACCGGCTCTCCGGTGACTGAGTGCAGTTTTGGGTAATTCAAAACGGGAATAATAAGAATTGCAATATCCGAAGGATAGTAAACAAAGGAGGTTTTACACTATGGCAAAAAAAGCAAGCGATCATTTCAAAACTCAGATCAATCCCAACGGTCCTGTCATCACCACCATGACACGTCCTATTATCGAAACGGACGGCCTGTATTTTAAAGACATCGATGGTTCCGGCACGGTATCGGAAGTCAATGACTGGCGGCTTCCGGCCTCACAGCGCGCGGCAGCTTATGTAAAGCAGATGACTGTCGATGAGAAGATCGGGCAGCTGTTCATCTCGGATTGGCGCATGGGGCAAAAATATCCGAATCAATTAAATAAGGATCATGCCGTCATCCCTGATGAGTCAGGCATCCTGGATGAAAATGAATTGTACGTAAAACTGATCTTCGGAGAGATGGCCATGCCCGGCACATCTGTCCTGATCAGGGAGTGGTTTGCCCGCCATATCATTCTCCGTGAAAATGCCACCCCGGAAGATATCACCGATTATCTGAACCAGCTTCAGGCTGTAGCGGAGGAATGTGAGCGCTTCGTGCCTGTACAGGCTGCGTCGAATTCCCGAAATGAGAACGGCGAGGTAGTTTTTGGTATGAACGACGCGGGCGGTGTGTTCCCCACCTGGCCCGGTACCCTGGGTATCGCGGCAGCCGTAAAGGGAGCAGGAATTGAAGTTGCGGATCAGTGGGCAGAGGCAATCCGCCGCAGCTGGGAGGCCTGCAATCTGCGCAAGGGCTATATGTATATGGTGGACTGCATGACTGATCCCCGTTGGCAGAGAAGCTACGGTACATTCGGAGAGGATACGGCTCTGATCTGCGAGATTGCCGAGCATATCATCCCGCGGATTCAGGGAAGTGAAAATGGCGTGACCGCTGAGGGTGTCGCCATGACGACCAAGCATTTCCCCGGCGGCGGAGCACGTGAAAACGGCTTTGATCCGCACTATGTGGCAGGCCAGTGGAATGTCTACGCGACACCTGGCTCTCTTATGAAATATCATATGCCCGGCTTTGCAGCAGCTGTCAGCAAACATACATCATCTATCATGCCCTACTATTCCAAGCCTGCCGCTGAAAAATCTGCCGTGCAGCAGGATTTTGAAGGCAGGGACATCCCTCTGGAGCCTTACGGTTTTGCCTATAACCGGGTGTTTATCCATGACATCCTCCGTGGACAGATGGGCTTTCAGGGTTATATCAATTCCGACACCGGCATTGTCCACAATATGAAATGGGGCGTGGAAATGCTGGATGAGCCGGAGCGCATCGGCTTTGCGGTCAACCATTCCGGCGTCGATCTTATCTCCGGGTTTTTTGACAATGTCTATGGCCGGGAGGCTTATGACCGCGCAAAGAACGGTTACTATGATACGCATGAACTTCCCGATGGCTTCACTCCTGATATGGTTACACTGAATGATGAGTGTCTGGATCGGGCGGTTACCAGGACTCTGACGGAAATGTTTGAACTTGGTATGTTCGAAAATACGTATCGTGATGCGAAAAAGTCCGCCGCTCTCTGCGAAAACAGGGAAGATCTGGCCAACGCGGATCGTGCCCACCATCAG
>JAJBVF010000461.1 GCA_020859965.1 Clostridiales bacterium | reverse complement strand
CCTTTGATGTATCTATAATTGAGATCGGCTATGGCGTCATCGAAGTACTGGCTACCAACGGCAACAACCGTCTCGGCGGTGATGACTTCGATAAGAAGGTTGTCGACTATATGATCGCAGACTTTAAGTCTAAGGAAGGAATCGACCTTTCCAATGACAAGATGGCTCTGCAGAGACTGAAGGAAGCGGCTGAGAAGGCAAAGAAGGAGCTGTCCTCCTCTACCACGACGAATATCAACCTTCCGTTCATCACAGCGAATGAGACCGGCCCGAAGCATTTTGAAATGGATCTGACGAGAGCGAAATTTGATGAGCTGACTCATGATCTTGTAGAAGCAACGGTCGTTCCGGTACAGAACGCACTGAAGGATGCGGGCCTTACCGCAAGCGAGCTTTCCAAGGTCCTGCTGGTCGGCGGTTCTACCCGTATCCCGGCAGTACAGGATAAAGTAAAGCAGCTCACCGGACATGAGCCGAACAAGAGCCTGAACCCGGATGAGTGTGTGGCACTCGGCGCTTCCATTCAGGGTGGTAAGCTTGCGGGCGACGCGGGCGCAGGCGATATCCTTCTTCTGGATGTTACCCCGCTGTCTCTGTCGATCGAGACTCTCGGCGGCGTAGCTACCAAGCTGATTGAGCGCAATACGACGATCCCGACTAAGAAGAGCCAGGTATTCTCTACTGCAGCGGACAATCAGACCGCAGTAGATATTCATGTGGTACAGGGTGAGCGCCAGTTCGCAAAGGACAATAAGTCCCTTGGCCAGTTCCGTCTGGATGGTATCCCGCCTGCAAGAAGAGGCGTACCGCAGATCGAGGTTACCTTTGATATCGATGCGAACGGTATTGTAAATGTTTCCGCAAAGGATCTTGGCACCGGCAAGGAGCAGCATATTACGATCACTTCCGGATCCAATATGTCTGACGATGAGATCGATAAGGCAGTAAAAGAAGCTGCTGAGTATGAGGCACAGGATAAGAAGAAGAAAGAAGCAATCGACACCAGAAATGACGCTGACGCTATGGTATTCCAGACCGAGAAGGCAATGGAAGAGGTCGGTGATAAGATCGATGCGGCTGATAAGTCTGCGGTTGAGGCAGATCTGCAGTCTCTGAAAGACCTGATCGCGCAGACGGATGCGGAAAATATGACAGATTCCCAGCTTGCAGACCTGAAGGCAGGCAAAGAAAAGCTGATGGAGAGTGCGCAGAAGCTTTTCGCGAAGGTTTATGAGCAGGCACAGGGAGCGGCAGGCCCGGACATGGGAGCAGGTGCTGCCGGAGCTGGTCCGGATATGGGTTCTCAGAGCACGGGAAGCAGCACACCGGATGATGATGTTGTAGATGGAGATTACCGCGAGGTATAAAGATAAGCTACAAATGCAGATACAGGTCGGGCGCCGACCGGATAATACCCCTGAAAACGGAAAGGTTTCACTACAGATCTGTGATGTGCGAATACCGGTTACCAGTATTCGCACAGACCTGATTTACAATGAGACATTTCCTTCAGGGGCATTCTCAGGTGAGGAGAGTTATTATGGCAGAAAATAAAAGGGATTATTATGAGGTCCTGGGTGTAGACAAAAACGCGAGTGATGCGGAACTGAAAAAAGCATACCGTGTGCTTGCGAAGAAATATCATCCGGATATGAATCCGGGAGACGCTGAGGCGGAAAAAAAGTTTAAAGAGGCATCAGAGGCATATGCGGTTCTGAGCGATCCGGAAAAGAGGCAGCAGTATGACCAGTTTGGGCATGCTGCGTTTGACGGTACAGGCGGAGCCGGCGGATTTGATTTTGATGGATTTGATATGGGGGATATCTTCGGAGACCTCTTTGGAGACCTTTTTGGAGGCGGCGGAAGAAGGCGCGGCGGTTCAGCGGGGCCAATGCAGGGCGCCAATGTCCGTGCAAGCGTACGGATTACCTTCGAGGAGGCTGTATTTGGATGCGAGAAAGAGCTGGAGCTCAATCTGAAGGATGAGTGTACGGAATGCCATGGAACAGGAGCAAAGCCGGGAACCTCTCCTGAGACTTGTTCCAAGTGTGGCGGCAGAGGCCAGGTGGTATTTAAACAGCAGTCTATGTTTGGCGTGGTGCAGAATGTGCAGACCTGTCCGGAGTGTCACGGCACCGGGAAGATCATACGGGAAAAATGTCCGAATTGCTATGGCAGCGGCTATACATCCAGCAAGAAGAAGATCAAGGTGACGATACCTGCAGGTATTGATAATGGGCAGAGCATCCGCATCCGCGAAAAAGGGGAACCGGGATTAAATGGCGGACCGCGCGGCGATCTGCTGGTAGAGGTGATCGTTGGCCGTCATTCGACCTTTACACGTCAGGATATGAATATCTATTCAGAAGTACCGATTACCTTTGCACAGGCGGCCCTGGGCGGTGATATTCGTATCAACACGGTGGATGGAGACATTGTTTATACAGTGAAGCCCGGCACACAGACGAATACCAGAGTACGGTTCAAGGGCAAAGGCGTGCCCTCTCTGCGCAATAAAAATCAGCGAGGCGATCATTATGTGACTCTGACTGTGGAGGTTCCGACCAAACTGAATGAGCAGGCGAAAGAAGCTTTGCGTGCGTTCGATGAGGCGATGGGAGGAAGCCTTGGGAAACCGGGTGAAACACCGAAAAAGTCCCAGGATAAGCAGAAAAAGAAGGGGCTTGCCGGCTGGGCGGAAAAAGTCAAGGAGCAGTTTGAGGAGTAATAGCGGCAGCTATTCCACGCACGTCCGTGTGCATCATTGTTTGTGAATGGCAAAGAAATTTTGTCGTTCACCATAAACAGATTTATGAAAGCAGATGTAAAATGAAATTCGTTGCATCTGCTTTTGTTCTATGATATAGGAAACTTCGTTCCCTATATCATAAAACCCTCCGGGAGGCGCTGAATGTCCAGTGGACATTCGTTTAGCGCCGACCGAAACGGAGTGGAGAGCGCACGCTGCACATAGGAAGGCTGCTTAAGCAGCTGTGCAGCGGCGCGGCAAAGTGTGCAAGCCCTTCAAGCTTGAGGAGATGTGGAAGTTGATGTGGGCTTGCTCACTTTGTTCTTGCTATGCGGCGGCTGTCGTGTTAAACTAGGAAGTCAGGTAAGAAATAATCTAAGAGAAATGAGCAGAGGAAAAGATGCGCTGGAATAAATTTACTATTAAGACAAGGACAGAAGCAGAAGATATTATCATTGCTTCCCTGGCTGAGATTGGTGTGGATGGAGTTGAGATTGAGGACAAGGTGCCTCTTTCGGAGTCGGATAAGAAGCAGATGTTTGTCGATATCCTTCCGGACGGACCGGAGGATGATGGGATCGCGTATCTGAGCTTTTACCTGGAGGAAGATGCGGATACGGATACGATCCTGGCAAATGTGCGGCAGGAGCTGGACGGATTGCGGGAGTTCCTCGATATCGGGGAGGGGACGATCGAAGCGTCGCAGACTGAGGACAAGGACTGGATCAACAACTGGAAGGAATACTTTCACCAGTTCTATGTAGATGACATCCTGATCATCCCTTCCTGGGAAGAAGTAAAGCCGGAAGACCGGGATAAGATGATCATCCATATTGATCCGGGTACCGCATTTGGCACCGGAATGCATGAGACGACGCAGCTTTGCATGCGGCAGCTGAAAAAATATGTGACAGATCAGACGGAGCTTCTGGACGTCGGCACAGGCAGCGGGATCCTGTCGATCGCGGCATTGAAGCTTGGCGCGAAGCATGCAGTCGGCACGGATCTGGATCCCTGCGCGATCACTGCGGTGCAGGAGAATCTGGAGGCGAATGAGATACCGGAAGATGCGATGCAGGTTCTCCTGGGAAATATTATCGATGAGAAAGAGATACAGGATGCAGTCGGTTATGAAAAATATGATATTGTGGCAGCAAACATTCTTGCGGAGGTGCTGATCCCGCTCACGCCGGTGATCGTGAAGCAGCTGAAGCGTGGAGGAATCTATATCACTTCGGGGATCATAGATGAGAAGGAAGCTGATGTCGTGGAGGCAGTGAAGGCAGCCGGCCTGGAAGTGGTGGAAGTGACACATCAGAATGACTGGGTATCAGTGACCGCGCGCAGACCGGTGGAAGGATAAAAAATGCATCATTTTTTTGTAAGTGCGGAACAGATCAGTGAAAAAGAAATACATATCACAGGAGCGGATGTGAATCACATACGCAATGTATTGCGGATCAGTCCCGGAGAACAGATCAGTGTCAGTGATGGGAATGCGGTCACGTATCGATGTGAGGTGACGCAGATCAATGAGTCCTGTGTGACTGCAAAAATCATGTGGTCGCAGGAGGCAGATACGGAGCTTCCGTCCAGAATTGTCCTGTTTCAGGGACTGCCGAAGGCCGATAAGATGGAGCTGATCATACAGAAAGCGGTCGAACTGGGCGTGAGCGAAATCGTTCCGATGGCAACCTGCCGCGCAGTGGTAAAGCTTGACGCAAAAAAAGCTGAGGCAAAGAACAAACGCTGGAGAGCAATCGCGGAAAGCGCGGCAAAACAGGCAAAGCGGACGATCATACCGGAAGTCCGGCAGGTGATGACGTTTGAAGAGGCTGTACGCTATGCGGCTGATATGGATTGCAGGTATATTCCATACGAGCTTGCCCGCGGGATGGATGAGACCAGGTCCGCTTTCGGAAAGATTTCTCCGGGAGATTCCATTGCAGTTTTTATCGGGCCGGAAGGCGGCTTTGATGAAAAGGAGATCGAACTGGCGCAGAAGGCGGAGATTCTGCCGATCACGCTGGGGAGACGTATCCTGCGCACAGAGACAGCTGGAATGGCGGTGCTGGCCGTATTAATGTTTCAATTGGAAACAGCTTGATTATTTTCCTGAAATGCGGTATTTTTGCTTAAAGCAGATGATAGATACAAACTATAGAGAACGACATAATTCTTTTGTTATTTATGATAGAGGATGCACACCGACGCGTAAAGTAAAACGACTTGCGTCGTTTACTATATTTATAAGAGGAGGATTCAGACATGGTATACCATATTGTTATGTGGAAATTTAAAGAGGAGATCCCGGAGGAGAAAAAGCCGGAGCTCAAGGCAGCGATGGCGGAGAATTTAAAGAGTCTTGTTGGAAAAGTACCGGGACTTCTGACGGTGGAATTTGTGCCGGAACCGATCTCATCCAGCACTCATGATATGGCGCTTGTGACAACACTGGAGAAGGCAGAGGATATCGCGGTATATGCAAAGCATCCGGCACATGTAGCTGTGGCGAACACTTATGTGCGCCCTTATGTGTGCAGCCGTTCCTGCCTTGACTATGAGCCAGAGGCTTTGTAAGAAGAGGATGGGAGGCGCGGATATGGAGGCATATCTGGACAATTCTGCCACGACCCGCGTGACGGATTCTGTGCGGGATGTAGTAGTGCGAACGATGACGCAGGATTATGGGAATCCCTCCTCACAGCATAAAAAAGGCGTGGAAGCGGAATGGTATCTCAAAGATGCCAGAGAGAAGCTTGCCAGGACGCTGAAGGTAAGTGAAAAGGAGATTTACTTCACTTCTGGCGGAACGGAATCGGACAACTGGGCGATCCTTGGAGCGGCTGCGGCGAACCGAAGAGCGGGGATGCATCTGATCACCACATCGATCGAACACGCTGCCGTCCTGATGCCGATGCGTTATCTGGAAGAACAGGGATTTCGGGTGACCTATCTGCCGGTCGATGAGCATGGGCATATCAGCCTGGAAGACCTGGAATCGGCAATCGGTGAGGATACGATCCTTGTATCTATGATGTATGTGAATAATGAGATCGGTACACTGGAACCTATTGCGGAGGCTGGAGCGCTGATCAAAAAGAAAAATCCTTCTACACTGTTTCATGTGGATGCGGTGCAGGCTTATGGGAAATATCCGATTTATCCGAAACGGCTTGGCATCGACATGCTCTCAGTGAGCGGACACAAGCTGCATGGTCCGAAAGGAAGTGGCTTTCTGTATGTCGGTGATAAAGTGAAACTCCATCCTCTGATCCTGGGCGGCGGGCAGCAGAAAGGGATGCGCTCGGGTACGGACAATGTGCCGGGCGCGGCCGGACTGGCGCAGGCGGCGGTGGATCTGTTTGCCTCCATGCCGGAGGACCATGCGCACATGCTGGCGCTGAAAGAGCGGCTGATTGCCGGCCTGAAGGAATTGCCGGATGTGGTGATCCATTCAGAAGAAGGAGAAAAAAGCGCTGCCCATATCGTGAGCGCAGCTTTTGTGGGCGTGCGAAGCGAGGTGTTGCTGCACGCGCTGGAAGAGAAAGGCATATACGTTTCTGCGGGATCGGCCTGCTCGTCAAACAAAAAGCTTCCGGTCAGCCCGGTTTTAAAGGAATTGCATCTTCGCCCGGAATGGATGGAATCGACTTTGCGCTTCAGCTTCAGTCGCTTTACAACGGAATAAGAGATTGATTATTGTCTGTCCGTGCTGGACGAACTGCTGCCGATGCTGCGGAAATTTGTCCGGAGATAGGTTTTCAACGCATAGACAACTGTGACTGCAAAAAATGATCAGTGTTACAAAGAAAAGCGCTGCCTGGATCCGGGCAGGATCAGGAAAGGAAAACTATGTTCAGAACATTTTTGATAAAGTATGGAGAAATAGCGATCAAGGGCAAGAACCGCCATCTGTTTGAGGAGGCACTG